>DAIPJR010000140.1:0-5855 GCA_036770165.1 Actinomycetes bacterium
TCGAGCAGCTCGTGCACGCGCGCCGCCGCCTCGTCCGGGGCGAGCCGCCGAGGACCGGCGATCCGGAGCGCGTAGCCGACGTTGCCGGCCACGTCGAGGTGCGGGAACAGCAGCGGGTCCTGGAAGACGAGCCCGAACCTGCGGCGGTGCGGGGGCACGGCGCTCACGTCCCCGCCGCTCCAGCGCACGACGCCGCTCTCCGGCACGCGCAGGCCGGCGATCACCTGCAGCAGCGTCGACTTGCCCGAGCCGCTCGGCCCGAGCAGGCACACCACCTCGTCGGCGCGGACCACCAGGGCGACGCGGTCGAGGACCTGCCGGTCGCCGAACCGCACGCTGACGTCGGAGACCTGCAGCGCGGGCGGCGCCTCGGGCAGGTCGGACAGGTCCGGCCGGTCCGGCAGGTCGCTCACCGCCGCCACCGTCCGCCCTGGAGCGCCTCGGCGGCCAGAACGACCGCTGCGGTCACCACCATCAGCACCGTCGCCAGCGCCATGGCCGCGCCGTACGGGATCTCGCCGGGCCGGGACAGCAGCCGGACGATCTGCACCGGAAGCGTCGGCGTGTCCGACCTGGTGAGGAAGGCGGTCGCACCGAACTCGCCCAGGGAGACGGCGAAGGCGAAGCCGGCCCCGACCGCGAGCGACCGTCCCAGCAGGGGTAGGTCGACGGTCGCCCAGGCGCGGAGCGGGCGCGCCCCGAGCGTCGCGGCGACCTGGCGCAGCCGCGGGTCGATCGACCGGAGCACCGGCAGGACGGTACGCAGCACCAGGGGGACGGCGACGAGGGTGTGCGCGAGCGGGACCATGATCCAGCTGCCGCGCAGGTCGAGCGGGGGCCGTGCGAAGGCGATCAGCAGCCCGAAGCCCACGGTGACCGCCGACGTGCCGAGCGGCAGCATCGCCGCGGCGTCGAGGACCCGGCCGGCGCGGCCGGCGTACGCGACGGCGACCGCCGCCAGCCCGCCGACGACCACGGACAGCACGGCGGTCACCACCGCGTACTGCAAGGAGACCCGTACGGAGTCGAGGGGTGCGGCGTACCGCGTCGTGCCCGCGTCGACCGAGCCCAGCGCGCGCCACCACGCGAGCCCCCAGGTGCTGCGCACCCGGAACGAGCGCAGCACCAGCGCGGCGAGCGGCGCCCCGAGCAGGACGACCACCGTGAGCAGGACGCTGCCGAGCAGCACGAGCTGACCGGGCCGCCTCGGCCGGGTCAGCGCGTCCCGCGAGGGCGCCCGCAGCCGCTGCGCGACGGCGGTCCCGGCCTGCAGCCGGGCGGAGACCAGCAGCACGGCGGCCAGGACCACGAGCTGCAGGACCGCCAGCACCGCCGCGCCCGGAAGGTCCAGCAGCTGGGCGGTGCGCCGGTAGATCTCGACCTCGAGGGTCGTCGTGCCCGGACCGCCGAGCACGACGATCACCCCGAAGGAGGTGAACGTGAACAGGAACACAAGCGCCGTGGCGGCGGCCACGGCCGGGCGAAGCAACGGCCAGGTGACCGTTCGGAACGCCTGCCACGGCGTGGCCCCGAGGCTCCGTGCCGCCTGCTCGTAGCGCGGGTCGAGCTGACCCCACAGCCCGCCGACGACCCGTACGACGACGGCGTAGTTGAAGAACACGTGGGCGACCAGGATCACGCCGAGGGAGCCGATCCAGCTGGCCGGCAGGAGGGCCCGGAACGCCAGCCCGACCACCACGGTCGGGAGGACGAAGGGCACCGTCACCAGGGCCAGCAGCAGCCGTCGGCCAGGGATCGCGTAGCGGTTTAGCACGTACGCCCCAGGCAGGGCCACCACCAGCGTGAGGAACGTGGAGAGCACGGCCTGCTCTGCCGTGAACCAGAGGACCTGCCACTCCTCGCCGCGGCGCAGCAGGTCCAGCCCTTCCGACGACAGGCCGCGCCCGACGATCCTGGTGACCGGGTAGGCGAAGAACACCGCCAGGAAGACCGCAGGGACCACACCGAACACCCACGCCGGGAGCGGACCGGGTCGCGGGCTCGCCGGCCGCGGCGGGGCGGGCTGGAGCACGCCGGCGCTCAGTGCTGGACCACCTGGGTCCACGCGTCGATCCACGTCTCGCGGTCGGCGGTGATCTCGGCCGGCGGGATCGACAACGAATCGGTCGGCGTGGCCGCCCACTTCGTGAAGACGTCCGGCAGCGGCGTGCCCACCACCGAGGGGTCGACGAACATCGACAGCGGCTCGTCGCGCTGGAACGGCTGCGACAGCATGAAGTCGACGAAGGCGCGGGCGGCCTGCTCGTGCTTGGTCCCCTTGAGGACGCCCACGAACTCGACCTGCCGGAAGCAGCCGTCCAGCAGGACGCTGGTCGACGGGTGCGTCGGCTTGGGGTCGGTGGCATAGACGATCTCGGCCGGCGGGCTGGACGCATAGCTCACGACGAGCGGGCGCGACCCCTTGTTGCCGCCGCCGCTGAAGTCGCCCTCGTAGGCCTGCGTCCAGCCGTCGTCCACCTTGACCCCATTGCTCTTGAGCTGCTGCCAGTAGCCCTTCCAGTCGTTCGGGCCGTAGCGCGCGATGGTGGCCAGCAGGAAGACCAGCCCGGGCGACGACGTGGCCGGGTTCTCGACCACGAGCAGGTTCTTGTACCTGGGGTCGGCCAGGTCGGCGAGCGTGGTCGGTGGCGCGATCCCCTTGTTGGCGAACCAGGTGTCGTCGATGTTGACGCACACGTCGCCGAAGTCGACGGGGGTGACCTGATGGCCCGGCACGAGAGCCGTCAGGTCGGGCCGCACGGTGGCGAGCGCCGCGGGAAGGTACGGCTGGAAGATGCCGGCGTCGATGGCCCGCGACAGCAGCGTGTTGTCGACCCCGAACAGCACGTCGCCCTCGGGGTCGCCAGCCGTGAGCACGGCCTTGTTGACGACCTCGCCGGCGTCGCCACCGGTGACCACCTTGACCGTGATCCCCGTACGGGCCTCGAAGGCGGCGAGCACGTCCTTGCTGACCGCGAACGAGTCGTGCGCCAGCAACGTGATGGTGGTGGGCGCGAAGCTGGCCGGCGGGGCGACCGTGAGGGCAGGGTCAGTGCTGGCGCCGGAGCTCGCTCCCCCGGTCGTGCCGCTGGCAGCGCCGCAGGCCGCGAGGGCCAGCGCCGAGGCGACGCCGAGCGCCGCGATGCGGGTGAGAGGACTGGCGAGCAAGGGACGACGCATCCGATACCTCCGCTGGCATTACCCAGATCAGGTTGAGGGTCGGTGGCGGCGGCCACCCTCTCAGCCCGGCGTCATCCTCCGAGCTCCCCTTCGCATTCATTTGTCGCGTACCCCACGGATGCTAGCCCCGCCCGGATCAGGAGGCCGGGGCGGGTGCTCCCTGGGCCTTCTTCGCTACCCGACGGCGACGCGCCGCCGGCTTCGCGACCGTTCCGTCGACCGGTCCGTCGACCGCTCCGTCGACCGCTCCGTCGACCGGTCCGGCGGCGACAGGATCCGGTTCCCCCTCGGGGCGGACCGCCGCGCGCGGAGCGCGCGGGGCACGGGGAGCGCGCGGGGCACGGGGAGCGCGCGTTCGGGGCGCCTTGGCCGGCGCCTCGGTCGTCGCGTCCGGCTCAGCATCGGCTGCGCCCGACGGCTCGGCAGCGACGTCGACGTCGACCGCTGCGGCTGCCGCCTTTGCAGCCTTGGTCGCCTTGGCCACCCGTGCCAGCCGCTCGCCCTTGTCCGTACGCTCCGGACGGGCCGATGCCTCCTCGCGGTGCACGATCGGTTCGAGATGGACCTTGATGCCGCGCCCGCCGCAGACCTCGCAGGGCTCGGAGAACGCCTCCAGCAGGCCCTGACCGATCCGCTTGCGGGTCATCTGGACGAGGCCGAGCGACGTCACCTCGGCGACCTGGTGCTTGGTCCGGTCACGACCGAGGCACTCGGTGAGCCGGCGCAGGACGAGGTCTCGGTTGGACTCGAGCACCATGTCGATGAAGTCGATGACGATGATGCCGCCGATGTCCCGGAGCCGGAGCTGCCGGACGATCTCCTCCGCGGCCTCGAGGTTGTTGCGGGTCACCGTCTCCTCGAGGTTGCCCGAACCCTTGCCCACGAACTTGCCGGTGTTGACGTCGACGACGGTCATGGCCTCGGTGCGATCGATGACCAGCGAGCCGCCCGAGGGCAGGTAGACCTTGCGGTCGAGACCCTTGGCCACCTGCTCGTCGATGCGGTGCGCGGCGAAGACGTCCTCGACGCCGGCGTACTTCTCCACGCGGTCCATCAGGTCGGGGGCGACGTGACCGACGTAGGCCTCGACGACCTCCCACGCGTCGTTGCCCGACACCACGAGCTTGTCGAAGTCCTCGTTGAAGAGGTCGCGCACGACTCGGACCGTGAGGTCGGGCTCGCCGTAGAGCAGGCTGGGGGCCTGCTGCGTCTTCGCCTTCTTCTCGATGTCCTCCCACTGCGCCTGCAGCCGCTGGACGTCGCGGGTCAGCTGCTCCTCGGTCGCGCCCTCGGCCGCCGTACGCACGATGACGCCGGCGTCGTCAGGGACCACGGACTTGAGGATGGCCTTGAGCCTCGCCCGCTCGTTCTCCGGCAGCTTGCGGCTGATCCCGCTCATCGAGCCGTCGGGTACGTAGACCAGGAAGCGACCGGCCAGACTGATGTTGCTGGTCAGCCGGGAACCCTTGTGGCCCATGGGGTCCTTGGTCACCTGGGTCAGGACCGAGTCGCCGGACTTGAGGACGTGCTCGATCCGACGCGGCTGGCCGTCGAGGGCTGCCGCATCCCAGTTGACCTCGCCCGCGTAGAGCACCGCGTTGCGTCCCCGGCCGATGTCGATGAACGCAGCCTCCATGCTGGGGAGGACGTTCTGGACCTTGCCGAGGTAGACGTTGCCGACCATGGTCGACGACGACGCGCTGGCCACGTAGTGCTCGACCAGGACGTTGTCCTCGAGCACGGCGATCTGCGTCAGGTCGCCCCGCTGCCGGATGACCATGACCCGGTCGACCGCCTCGCGGCGGGACAGGAACTCGGCCTCCGACAGGATCGGCGGGCGGCGACGGCCGGCGTCCCTGCCTTCGCGGCGACGCTGCTTCTTGGCCTCGAGGCGGGTCGAGCCGCGGACGGCCGTGACCTCGTCGCCGCCGGTGCTGCGCGGGGTACGGGTACGCGGCTGACGCACGTGGACGACCGTGCCTTCGCCGTCAGCGTCGGCATCGGCCGCACCGTCCGGACCCCCGGTGCCCCCGGTACCGCCAGAGCCGCCGCGACGGCGGCGGCGCCGACGGCGGGTACCGCCTGGCTGGCTCTCGCCGTCCTCGTCGGCCTCGTCGTTCGGGTCCCCAGAGCCGCCGGCTCCACCTGCGCCCGTGCCCTCGTCGGACCTGTCGCTGCCGTCTGAACCCTCGCTGCCCGTCTCACGAGTGCTGCCGCCGTCGTGCTCGGCGTCGCCCTCGCCGTCCAGCGGGCGCCTGCGGCGGCCACGACCACCCCGGCGGCGGCGCTTGCGGCGTACCCCGTCAGGTCCGGTCTCGCCCTCGGCGCCCTCGTCCTCGGCGTCCTCGGAGTCATCGGAGTCGTGGCTGGCCTCGTGGTTCGCCTCGCCGTCCGGCTTCGCGCCGGACGACCCAGCCGGGGCGCTCGCCAGCTCCTCGTCCTCGGCGGCGGCGGCGTCGTCGTCACCGGGCACCGGCTCGGGAGGAGGCTCGGGAGCCTGGAACAGCAGCGCGGGGACGGCGGCCTTGCGGCTGCGTCGCCTCGGCTGCGCCTCCTCGCCTTCGTTGGCGGCAGATTCAGGGGTTGCCCCGGCGACCACAGCGTCTGCTGCGATGTCGGTCTCGGCCGGTGCGGCGGCCTTGCGGGACCGGCGGCGGGCCGGCGCAACCGGCGCA
>DAIPJR010000313.1:0-1874 GCA_036770165.1 Actinomycetes bacterium
GGCGCGGGTGCCCGGGCTCGCACCGATCCGCTCGCCCCGGGCCAGCGACCCGCGGAAGACCGCGAAGTTCAGCGACACCCGCTGGATGCCCAGCTCGTGCGCGCGGGTCAGCGTCTCGACGATGAGCAGCTCGTTGACCCCCGCCTCGGACTCCCGGTCGCGGCGCATCAGGTCGAGGGACAGCCCGTGCTCCCCCCAGGGCACGAACGCGAGCAGCGCACGCACCTTGCCGCCCTGCCGAGCCGTCACCACCACGCAGTCGTCGGCGGGGTCGCCGAACCGGCCCAGCGCCATGGAGAAGCCCCGCTCGACCTCCCCCACCCGCCAGGCCGAGACGCACCGGCGCAGCTCGTCGAGCTCGGCGGCGGGGATGTCACGCATCCGGCGCAGCTCGCAGGCGTAGCCGGCCCGGGAGACCCGGTTGACCATCTGCCGGACGTTGCGCATGGAGCGGCCCTCGAGGGAGAACTCCTCGACCTCGACGATGGCCTCGTCACCGATCTCGAGCGCGTCCAGGCCCGCCTCACGCACCCAGATCTCGGCGCCGATCTCGCTGCAGGCGACCACAGCGGGGATCCACGCGTGCCGCTTGGCCTCTTGGACGAACATCTCGATCGCGCCGGGCCATGCCTCCGGGTCGCCGATCGGGTCACCGCTCGCCAGCATGACCCCCGACGTGACGCGGTAGGCCACGCACGCCTTGCCGGTCGGCGACCACACCACGCTCTTGTCGCGGCGCAGCGCGAAGTAGCCCAAGGAGTCGCGTTCGCCCTCGCGCGCCAGCAGCTCGCGCATCCGCTCCTGGTCGCTCGCGGTCAGCAGGGGCAGGGGACGCGGCGAGCGCAGCAGCAGGAACAGTGCCGTGCCGAAGGTGACGAGGCCGAGTGCGAGCAGCGCGTAGTAGACGATGTCCGCGCGCACCCCCGGCTGCTGGTCGAGCCGCGTCGGCAGGCCGAACAGGCCGACGAAGACGTAGCCGAGCATCTTCCAGAAGCCCTCGCGATCGGCCAGCGCCTCGCGGAACCCGTACGCCAGCACCATGCCGACCAAGAGGCTGAACGGCAGCAGGAAGAGCAGATAGCGCAAGGCCGACCACCGGGTGTACGGATCGCCCACCGCGTAGAACTCGCGCTGGTTGGCGAGCAGTGCGACCAGCATGCCGAGCGAGACGGCCGCGAGGCCGGGGTGCGTGACGGCACCGAGCAGGTGGAGGACCACCGACATCGCGAGAAGGGCGACCGACAGCTGCCACGCGCGCCGCTTGCGACGGGCCAGGCCGCCGGCGAGCAGCATGAACCCGATGCCGACGACGAGCAGCGCGGCCACCGTGGCGTCGGAGATGGTCCCCGGGAGGATGTCGGAGAGCAGATGCAGCCGGCGCGAGAGCCGCGGCGTGACCGCGGCGACCACGTCGAGGACACCGATGACCAGGCAGACCGCGCCGACGGTGCGCGGGATCCACTGCCGGTCCTCGGACACGGTGCCGCGTACGGCCTCGACCTCTGCGGACACGGCTCAGCGACCGAGGATGAGGCTCATCGCTTCGGCTCTCGTGGCGGCGTCCCTCAGCTGGCCGCGTACGGCCGACGTCACGGTCTTGGCCCCGGGCTTGCGGATCCCGCGCATCGACATGCACAGATGCTCGCACTCGACGACGACGATGACCCCGCGCGGCTGGAGCAGGCGGGTCAGCGAGTCAGCCACCTGAGTGGTGAGCCGCTCCTGCACCTGGGGGCGCTTGGCGAACACGTCGACGAGCCGGGCCAGCTTGGACAACCCGGTGATGCGCCCGTCGCTGCTCGGGATGTACCCGACGTGGGCGACGCCGTGGAACGGGACCAGATGGTGCTCGCAGGTGCTGTAGACGTCGATGT
>DAIPJR010000141.1:0-5802 GCA_036770165.1 Actinomycetes bacterium
TGAGCGTGTCCGGCACCGCGGCGACGAAGTCCGCCACCCAGGTCGACCCGACGACATCGATCCGGGTTGCCAGCGACGACGCGGACGAGGGCTACGCGTCGCGGGGCGCGCACAAGCTGGCTGGTGCTCTTGCGGCCTTTGGCCCCTCGGGTCTCGAGACAGCCGGCCGGCACTGCCTCGACGCGGGCGCGTCCACTGGTGGATTCACCGACGTCCTGCTCCGGGCCGACGCAGCCTCGGTCCTCGCGGTCGACGTCGGGTACGGCCTGCTGGCGTGGCGCCTCCAGCAGGATCCGCGGGTGACGGTGCTCGACCGGACGAACATCCGCGGCCTGGAGCCGGCTGACCTGCTCGGGCCATCGCCGGGCCTCGTCGTGGCCGACCTGTCCTTCATCTCGCTGACGCTCGTGCTCCCCGCCCTGGTCCGGTGCGCGGCACCCGACGCGGACTTCGTGCTGATGGTCAAGCCCCAGTTCGAGGTGGGCAAGGAGCGGCTCGGGTCGGGCGGCGTCGTTCGAGACCCGTCGCTGCGCGCCGAAGCCGTGCGAACGGTCGCGGACTCCGCGTACGGTCTCGGGCTCGGGATCTGCGGTGTCACGGCGAGCCCGCTCCCCGGACCCTCCGGCAACGTGGAGTATTTCCTCTGGCTGCGGAAGGGCGCTCCAGCGCTCGTCCCGGCTGATCTCGACCGAGCCATCGCAGAGGGGCCCCAGTGACGGTTGACGCCCAGGCACGGCAGCCGCGGGCCGTCCTGCTCGTCACGCACACCGGGCGGGCCGAGGCCACCTCGCTGGCGCGGCTCGCGGCCGAGCGCCTGCAGGCGGCCGGGCTGCACGTACGGATAGCCGACACCGAGGCCCGCGAGATGGCGCTGCCAGGGGCCGAGGTGGTCCCGGGTCTGCCTGGCGCGGCCAGGGGCTGCGAGCTCGTGATCGTCCTCGGCGGCGACGGGACGATCCTGCGCGGCGCGGAGTTCGCCCGCGACACCGACGCCGCGCTGCTCGGGGTCAATCTCGGTCACGTGGGGTTCCTCGCCGAGGCCGAGGAGGAGGACCTGGCGGCCGTGGTCGACCGCGTCGTGTCCCGGGCCTACGAGGTCGAGGAGCGCATGACGCTCGACGTGGTGGTCCTCCGGGACGGGCAGGAGCACGCGAGCACCTGGGCGGTCAACGAGGCCAGCATCGAGAAGCAGTCTCGCGAGCGGATGCTGGAGGTGGTCGTCGAGGTCGACGGACGCCCGCTGTCCCGCTGGGGGTGCGACGGCATCGTGTGCGCGACACCGACCGGGTCGACGGCCTACGCCTTCTCGGCCGGAGGGCCGGTGGTCTGGCCCGAGGTCCAGGCCCTGCTGATGGTCCCGCTCAGCGCGCACGCGTTGTTCGCCCGGCCGCTCGTCGTCGCCCCGACCTCGGTGCTCGCCGTCGAGCTGGCCCAGCGAACGCCCGACGGGGTGCTCTGGTGCGACGGCCGCCGCACGGTCGACCTTCGCCCTGGCGATCGCGTCGAGGTCAGGCGCGGCACGCAGCCCCTGCGGCTCGCGCGACTGCAGCACCTGGCGTTCACCGACCGTCTGGTGCGCAAGTTCGACCTCCCGGTCGACGGCTGGCGGGGAAGGTCCAGCCGGCCGTGATCGAGGAGCTGCACATCCAGGGGCTTGGCGTCATCGACGACGCCGTCCTCGAGCTGTCGCCCGGGCTCACGGTGGTCACCGGCGAGACGGGGGCGGGCAAGACGATGGTCGTCAGCGGGCTCGGACTGCTGTTCGGTGGCCGCGCCGACGCGGGAGCCGTGCGTACCGGGGCGGCCCGTGCGCTGGTCGAGGGCCGACTGCTGGTCGTCCCGGGCTCGGCTGTCGAGCAACGCGCGCTCGACGCCGGCGCGGAGCTTGACGACGGCACGTTGCTCCTCGCCCGTGCGGTGTCCAGCGAGGGGCGGTCGCGGGCCTGGGTCGGCGGTCGTGGCGTACCCGCGGGGCTTCTCGCCGACCTCGCCGACGACCTCGTCGCTGTCCACGGCCAGAGCGACCAGCAGCGGCTGCTGCAGCCGGCCCGGCAGCGGGCGGCACTCGACCGTTTTGCCGGCGACCCGGTGGAGCGGCCGCTGGCCGACTACCGGCTCGGCTACGCGCGTCTGCGCGACGTCGAGGCCGAGCTGGTGCTGCTGGCCACGAGCGGGCGCGAGCGGGCTCAGGAGGCCGACCGGCTCCGCTTCGGGCTCGCCGACATCGCCGCCGTCGGCCCGCAGGCCGGCGAGGACAGCGGGCTGGATGTCGAGGCGCAGCGCCTCGGAAACGCCGACGAGCTCCGGGCGGCGGCCGAGCTCGCGCACGCCGCCCTTCTCGGCGACCCGGGGAGCGACGCGGCCGCCGACGTGCTCTCGCTCGTCGCCGCGGCGAGGCGGGCGCTGGAGCAGGTGCGTGCTCACGACGCGCAGCTGGGCGCCCTCGCCGACCGGCTCGGGGAGGTCGCGGCGCTGGTCGCCGACGCCGGCGCTGACCTCGCGTCGTACGCCGACGGGGTCGACGCCGACCCCCTCCGGCTCGCTGCCGTGGAGGAACGGCGCGCCGCGCTCAAGGGCCTGACCCGCAAGTACGGCGGCAGCGTCGACGACGTGCTCTCCTGGGCGAAGGAGGCGGCCGCCCAGCTCGAGCTGCTCGAGGGCGACGGGGAGCGCGGCGCCGAGCTGGCCGCCGAGCGGGGGAGGCTGCGCGGGGAGCTGGCGACGCTTGCTGCGGCGGTCTCCTCGGCTCGTACGAAGGCGGCCGGACGGTTCGCGGCGGAGGTCACCGCCGAGCTCGCGGACCTGGCGATGCCAGACGCCGCAGTCAGCGTCTCCGTCGAGCATGTGAGCGACTCCGAGGGCCTGGTCGTCGACGGAGGGCCGGTCGCATACGGGCCGCACGGCGTCGACGAGGTCGAGGTGCTGCTGGCCCCCCACGCGGGGGCGCCGGCGAGGCCGCTGGGCAAGGGCGCCTCCGGTGGCGAGCTCTCGCGGGTGATGCTGGCCGTCGAGGTCGTCTTCGCGGGAGCCGATCCCGTCCCCACCTTCGTGTTCGACGAGGTCGACGCGGGGGTCGGGGGACGGGCCGCCGTGGAGGTCGGGCGGCGCCTGGCGCGGTTGGCGCGGACCGCCCAGGTCCTGGTCGTGACGCACCTTCCGCAGGTGGCGGCGTTCGCCGATCAGCACCTGGTCGTCGAGAAGTCGTCGGAGGGTGCCGTGACCCGCTCTGGTGTCACCGCGATCGACGGTCCGGGCCGCATCGCCGAGCTCACCCGGATGCTCGCCGGGCTCGAGGACTCCGAGTCCGGGCGCGCGCACGCCGAGGAGCTGCTCGCAGCGGCAGCAAGTTCCAGACGGGTGTGACGCGTGTCGCTGCCGTGACGGGTGCGACTCGCGAGGCAGCATCGTACGAGTGAGGTTGTTCAGACGCCGCAGGCGTTCCCCCGAGCTTCCCGGGATCACCGGCATGGCCAGGCCTCCGCGCGGGTCGTTCGCCGACCCCGTGGCGGCCACGCGGAGCATCGCCCGTCGTGCCGAGCCCGGCGACATCCTCGTCCTCGACCAGATCGACCTCGACCGGGTCTCCGCGGAGGCCCTCGTGGCGGCGCGGCCCGCGGTCGTCGTCAACGTCCGTCCCAGCCTGTCCGGCCGGCACCCCGCGCGGGGCGCGTCGGTGCTGGTCGGCGCCGGGATCCCCCTGGTCGACGCGGTCGGCACCGGCCTGCTCTCCGAGGTACGGGACGGTCAGAAGCTCCGCGTCGACGAGGGGCGCGTCTACAGCGGCGAGCGGCTGCTCGGCGAGGGCGACGTGCTGACCAGGGCGTCCGTGTCCGACTCCGAGGGGCGCGCTCGCGTCGGCATGGCCGGCCGCCTCGACTCGGTCGGCGCCGACGCGGCGGCATTCCTGCGTACGCACGAGGGGCTGCTGCTCGAGGGCGACGGCCTGCCCGACCCAGTCCTGCGGATGAAGGGCAAGCAGGTCCTCGTCGTGGGCCCTGGTGAGCGCAGCGCTGACGAGGTGAAGCGGCTGCGCACGTGGGTGCGGGAGCGCCGCCCGCTGGTGGTTGGCGCCGACGCCGGTGCCGAGCTCGCCGTGCGCGCGGGGCTGCGGCTGGATCTGGTCGTGGGGGAGCCGGGGCAGGTCCGCCCGCGGGCGCTGCGCAAGGCGGCGCGGGTGCCGTCCGAGCTGGTACCCGCCGGGTTCTCGGCGGCGGACCTCGCTGTCGTCATGGCGGCCGACGCGGGAGCGCGGCTGATCGTGCTGTCTGGCGCGCCGGCCTCGTACGACGAGCTGCTGGACCGGGACCGTGAGTCGGCGGCCGCACTCCTCGCCATCCGGCTGCGTGCGGGGGACCTGCTCGTCGACGCTCCCGCGGTCGTGGCCCTGCAGCGGCCGGCCGTCAGCCTGCTCGGCGCCCTCTCCGTCGCAGCCGCCGGGGTCGTCGCCCTGGTCGCCGCCCTCGCGTCGGTGCCGGGCGGGCACGAGCTGGCCCGTACCCTGCGATCGGTGCTGCCATGGTGAGCTTTCGCTACCACCTGATCTCCCTCGGTGCCGTCCTGCTCGCGCTGGCTGCGGGGGTCGTCCTCGGCGCCGGGCCGCTATCCACGCAGGTCAGCTCGGCCCTGGAGAAGCCCGCACCGACCACGAAGGCGGTGTCGTCGGCAACGGTCCAGGCCTTGCGGGCTCGTGTCGCGGCTGACGACGCTTTCGCCGTCGCGACCGCGAAGACCCTCGTGAGCGGGCACCTGCACAAGACCCGCGTGGTCATTGTCGTGGCGCCGGGTACCCCGCTCCCGCTCGTTGCCGCAACGACCAGCCTGCTCACCCAGGCCGGGGCGACGGTCGCCGGCTCCATCACGCTGACGCCGGCCTGGTTCGATCCGGCCCAGGCGACCGTCCTTTCCGGCATCACCTCCTCGCTGGCACCGGCAGGGACCGCCGACACCTCGAACAACCCAGCTGGGCAGCCGGCCGCCGCCCTCGCCGCGGCACTGCTGACCAAGACCTCGTCGGCTCTGGGCCAGCCGTCCGACACCGCGACAGCGCTGGTCGCCGGACTCGTCCAGGCTGGATTCCTCACCCGATCCGGCCAGCCCGACGAGCCCTCGTCGCTCGCCGTCCTGCTGTCTCCGGCGACGCTGCGGAACCAGGCGGGCGTGCTCCCGCTGGCCGAGGCGCTCCAGCAGGCCGGCAAGGGCGTCGCCGTGGCGGCTCCCACCGGTTCGGCGGCTGCCGGAGGCGTCCTCGCGCTGCTGCGCGGCAACGCGACCGCCCGCGCCCAGGTGTCGGGAGTGGACAGCCTCGATCTCGTGTCGGGCCGGGTGGCCGTGGTCCTTGCCCTCTCCCAGCTGAAGGCCGGCGGGCACGGGCAGTACGGATCGGGGCCCGGCGCCGACTCGGCTGTACCCCGCTGACGGCCTACCGGTCGCCCTTCACCCGGCGAGCCGGTCCGAAGACCTGGCTGGCGCTGATAACCTGGTGGCCCGTGGGTGGGTAGACAGCCCAGCTGGACGCAGAACGGACCACGGGAGCCCGAGTGGCAACGCCGCACAAGACCAAGCACCTGTTCGTCACCGGTGGCGTCGCCTCGTCTCTCGGCAAGGGCCTGACGGCAAGCAGCCTCGGCAACCTGCTCAAGGCGCGCGGCATCCGCGTGACCATGCAGAAGCTCGACCCCTACCTCAACGTCGACCCCGGGACGATGAACCCGTTCCAGCACGGCGAGGTCTTCGTCACCGACGACGGCGCCGAGACCGACCTCGACATCGGGCACTACGAGCGGTTCCTCGACCGTGAGCTCG
>DAIPJR010000314.1:0-1868 GCA_036770165.1 Actinomycetes bacterium
GGGTGACGGCGCTGAACGGCTTCACGACGTAGTCGTCGGCACCGGCGTCGAGGGCACGAACGACCGACTGGTCGTCGTCGCGTGCGGTGGCGACGATGACGGGTACCTGGCTCACTGCGCGCAGCATCCGGAGCATCTCGGTGCCGTCCAGGTCGGGCAGGCCGAGGTCGAGGACGACGAGGTCAGGCCGGGACTCGACGGCCTCGCGGAGCCCGGTCATGGCATCGGCTGCAGATGCGACGGCGTGCCCGCGCTCGCTGAGGCTACGGATCAGCGCGGACCGGATCGCCGGGTCATCCTCGACTACGAGCACGAAGGGCACGGAGCGCAATGTATCTGCGGCTGGCGCGGCTGAGGTGGTCCGCACGTCCTCGAGGCGCCGGTTTCGGCGCGCCTTAGCCCCGCCTTAGCGCCCCACGGGTGACGGCGAGCGACCATGGTCAGGTGCTGGGACCCAGGTATTTCGTCGGCTGGGCGGTCGTCGGCGCCGTCGCCACGTCCGTCGGGGTCGGCACGGTCTTCTTCGTACGAGACGCCGAGGGCGCCAACTCCGTCGTCAACGCGCTGAGCCCCGCCGACGTGCTCGCGCAGTACTCCGCGGCGCAGAAGGCCGGCGTCACCGGTTCGCCGCTCGGCACGGACCCCTCGGCGACCGTCCCCACGGACGGCCCCTCGAGCGGCAAGGCCGGGAGCAGGGGGCCGACGCCGTCCGCGGGTGCGACAGGCACCCACCCGTCGGCCACACGCTCGGCCGGACCGCCCGGTTCCACGACATCCCCCTCGTCTAGGCCGACGCCCACCGCCTCGCCGACGTCGACGTCCATCACCCGCCTGCTCTCCTCGCAGGGTGGCTCGGTCGTCGCGCAGTGCACCGGTTCCCGAGGGGCCAGCCAGGTCTACCTCGTGTCGTGGAGCCCGGCACAGGGCTACACCATCGACCAGGTCCAGCGCGGGCCGTCCCAGGAGGCGCAGATCGAGTTCGCCTCGTCGTCGACGTCGGTGTCGGTCAACATCCACTGCACGTCGTCCGGGCCGGTGCAGACCGTGGAGGCCGGCGACTCGTGGGCGCCAGGCGGCGGCGGTGGCGGCGGCGGTGGCGGCGAGGGAGACGGCTGACCCGTCCTCGAGCCAGTCCTCGAGCCAGTCCTTGAGCCAGTCCTCGAGCCAGAGGGCCTAGCGCCGCACAGGTTCGATGAACAGCGCCCGCCGTGGGCAGGCAGAAACGGCGGCTGCGGCGCTGCGCCGGTCGCCCCGAGCCAGCGGGCGAGTGGGGAGGATCGGGTAGCCCCACGAGTCCACGGTCACGATGCCCGCGGCGAGGTGCGCGCAGATACCGATGCCGTCGCACGCCAACGGGTCGACCCGCAGCTGCTCCTGCTCCTGGTGCTTGCTCTTGCCGAACATCTCAGAACACCTCCGGAAGGGGGAGCAG
This sequence comes from Actinomycetes bacterium, assembly GCA_036770165.1. Taxonomy (GTDB): domain Bacteria; phylum Actinomycetota; class Actinomycetes; order Prado026; family Prado026; genus JANYIP01. The sequence goes on from DAIPJR010000314.1 coordinate 1,433, forward strand.
CGGCGGCTGGTCGACTCCGGGGCAGGGCCCGTCGTGCTGATGCCGTCGTACGTCCGCGGCGAAGGTGCGGAGCGCGCTGCGGGTCAGCTGGACCGCGCCGTCCGGGTGGTGGCAGGCACCGCGCCCGGAGACCTCGGCGGCGTACCGCTCGAGGGTCCGCAGGTCGCCGCGACCGATCCGCCCGGCCGCCACCCGTTGCAGCAAGGTGGCCATGGCCGGCAGCCCGAACAGGCACGGGCCGCACTGCCTGGCGCTCGACGCAGCCAGGTAGTCGAGCACGCGCGACGTCTCGGCGAGCCCGCACTCGTGGGCGGCGAGCGGGGCGACGACACCGGCCCCGAGCGAGGCGCCCAGGGGCCGGAAGGCGTCCTCGGTGGCCTCCACCCGCAGCACGTCCGCCCAGGGCAGCCAGGTCCCGCCGTACCCGCCGAGCAGG
>DAIPJR010000315.1:0-1865 GCA_036770165.1 Actinomycetes bacterium
CACTCGCCGCAGCGGTTCCGCCAGCTCGGCCGCACTCGTCGACCAGGTGGGCGCGGGCGGCCGGACGACCCGCCGCCTCGACGTCTACGTCCCCGTCTACTACGGCAAGAGCACGCCGCAGACGGTGGCCGAGATCTTGCTGTCGTACGACGAGACCGCGGCTGCGGTCCAGAACGGCACGCGCACGATTCTCTACGTCGTCCTCGCCGGGCTCGGCCTGCTGTGGCTGCTGCTGTTCCGTACCGTCCACAGGGCCAGCCGGCGCCTCCGGCTGCAGGCCTCCGAGAACGCCCGCCTCGCCCTCCTCGACCCCCTCACCGGCCTGCCCAACCGGCGGCTGTTCAACGACCGGCTGGACCGAGCGGCGGCCATCTCGGCTCGGACCGGCCTGCCCCTCGGGCTGCTGCTGCTCGACATCGACCGCTTCAAGGACGTCAACGACACCCTCGGGCACCCGCGCGGGGACGCGCTGCTGGTCCAGGTCGCCGAACGGCTCAGCGGCGCGATCCGCGAGTCGGACACCGTAGCCCGCCTCGGTGGTGACGAGTTCGCGATCCTCATGCCGGTCGTCGACTCCGTCGACGCGGCGGAGCTGTTCTCGCGCCGCATCAAGGACGTGTTCGCCGAGCCGTTCGACCTCGAGGGACTCGTCCTGCACGTCGACACCTCGATGGGGCTGGCCGTGCTGCCGGAGCATGCCGACGACATCACCTCGTTGATGGCCCGCGCCGACATCGCCATGTACACGGCGAAGGCAGCCGGCCTCGGCCTCACCACGTTCTCCGGGTCGGAGCAGGACGACGGTGACGCCACCAGCCGGCTGATGCTGCTCGGCGACCTGCGGCGGGCCCTCGGTACCGACGACGAGCTGCACATGTACTACCAGCCGAAGATCGACCTGACGACCGGCGAGGTGGTCGGGCTCGAGGCGTTGCTGCGCTGGAACCACCCGACCCTCGGGTTCGTGCCGCCGGCCGACTTCATCCCCATCGCCGAGCAGACCGGGCTGATGCAGCAGCTGACCGCCCGGGTGCTGGGGCTGGTGGCCAGCCAGCTGAACGTGTGGCGCGACCAGGGGCAAGAGCTCCCGGTCGCGGTCAACCTGTCGGCCAGGAACCTGCTCGAGCCGGACCTCGACCAGGTCGTCTCCGCGCTGCTCGAGATGCACGCGCTCCCGGCTTCCCTCTTCGAGTTCGAGATCACCGAGAGCGCGATCATCGAGGACCCCGTCAAGGCCAGCGCGATGCTGCACAAGCTCACCGCGCTCGGCATGACGGTCGCCGTCGACGACTTCGGCATCGGCAACACGTCCATGAGCCAGCTCGGCACGATGCCGCTCCGTACGATCAAGATCGACCGTTCGTTCGTCACCAACCTCGCCACCGACCCCTCCGGGCAGGTGCTGGTCAAGGCCATCGTCGACCTCGCCCACGAGTTCGGGCTCGTCGCGGTCGCCGAGGGCGTGGAGGACGAGGACGTGATCGAGCGGCTGCAGGCCATCGGCTGCGACGTCGCCCAGGGCTACCACTGGTCCCGTCCGGTACCCGCCGACCAGCTCGCCGCGGTGCTCGCCCGGCTGAGCGGCCAGCCCGCCGGCACCTGAGCGGCCGCGCCGTCGCTGGCGCGGGGCGCTGGCCCGAACCGGGGTGGGTGGCCCGGCCGGCCAGCCAGTGCACCCCCGTTTGGGCCACGTGGGCGCTACCCGTGGCGTGGGGAGCGGCCGCGCGGCGGGCGACTCGAACCTGCCCGACCCTTCGCGGGTACCCTCGTGCAGGTGATCGACCTGCGCCTCGTACGCGAGCATCCCGACGTGGTCCGTGCCTCCCAGCGTGCGCGGGGCGAGGACGAGTCGCTCGTCGACTCCC
>DAIPJR010000142.1:0-5771 GCA_036770165.1 Actinomycetes bacterium
CGAGCGTGTGCGGCGCGAGCCGCAGCCCGGCTTGGGCGGCGGCTGCCGCTGCCCGGAGGACGAGCGCCGGGTCGTCCCAGGGACGCACGTCGCGAGCCAGCACGACCTCGCCGTCCTGCTCGACCACGCCGTCGGCCAGGGGGGCGCGCTCCCCCAGCCGCTTCGAACCCATCCGGAGGAACCGGGTGCGCCCTTCGCGACCCGCAAGGGCGCGCTCGACGCGGTGCCAGGTCACGTCGGCCGCGTACGAGACGGTCCGCCCGATGCCCGACACGTGGCGGAGCAGGGCGTCCGCGTCGAGCAGGCCGAGCTGCTTGGCGACGACGTCCTGCTCCTGCAGCACGAGGCGGTCCGAGGCCCGGCCGGTGGTCACGTGCAGCGCGTCGCGCACGTCCAGCAGCAGCTGCCTGGCCTCCTCGAGGCCGGTGTGCGGGCAGTCCGCCACCCACGAGGCGGCGACGGCTCGCAGGACCACGAGGTCGCGCAGGCCGCCGCGGGACTCCTTGAGGTCGGGCTCGAGGGAGAAGGCAAGGTCGCCGGCCCGCTCGGCGCGTTCCCGGCAGCTGGCCTGCAGCTCGGGCAGCCGGCGCTTGGCGAACCCACGCCAGTCGGCGAGGGCGGCCGTGCGCAGGCCGGCGCTCAGCGTCTCGTCACCGGCGAGATGTCGGAGGTCGAGCATCCCGAGCAGCGCCCGCAGGTCGTCCGCCGCGACCCGGCGGGCCTCGGGCACCGTACGCAGCGAGTGGTCGAGCTTGAGACCCGAGTCCCAGATGGGGTACCAGAGGTCGGAGGCGACCTTGGCGGCCGCCGGCTGCGACGCCGACCCTGGCCGCAGCAGCACCAGGTCGAGGTCGCTGCCGGGCGAGAGCTCGCCGCGGCCGTACCCGCCGACCGCGATCAGCGCGCAGCCGAGCTCGTCACCGCCCGCCAGGCGGAACAGTTCCGCCAGCCAGCCGTCGGTGAGCTCGGTCAGCGCGCCCCGCCGGCCCGACCCGGAGATCCCGGGCCGGGCCAGCAGGTCTGCGCGCGCCTCGCTGTACGCCGGGGCCGCCCCGTTGCTGCCCTCGGCGCGCGCGTGGACCATCGGCGCTAGAGCGCTTCCGGCCCGCGCTCACCCGTACGAACCCGGACCACGGTGTCGACCGGGACCGCCCACACCTTGCCGTCACCGATCCGGCCGGTCTGAGCGGCCTTCACGACGACGTCGATCACGTCGGCTGCGTCATCGTCGTCGACCAGCACCTCGACACGAACCTTGGGCACCAGGTCGACGGTGTACTCCGCCCCCCGGTAGACCTCGGTGTGGCCGCGCTGCCGGCCGTAGCCGGACGCCTCGGACACGGTCATCCCGTGCACCCCGAAAGCCTCCAGCGCCGTCTTGACATCGTCCAACTTGAACGGCTTGATCACCGCAGTGACGAGCTTCATGCCGACACCTCCTCGTCTTTCTTGAGGGTGAGCGTGGACGAGCCGTGCGACCCGCCGAACGTACCGCCCAGCGTGCCCCAGTCGTACCCGGTCTCCGAGTGCTCACCGACGTCGATGCCCTCGACCTCGACCTCTTCGGCGACGCGGAACCCGATCGTCTTCTCGAGGATCCAGCCAAGGAGGTAGGTCACGATGAACGAGTACGCCAGGACCGAGAACGCACCGATGAACTGGTGCCCGAGCAGCGTCCCGCCGCCCCCGTAGAACAGGCCCTTGACGCCCCAGGTGTAGCTCGTCTTGCCGTCGAGGTTCGACGTCGTGAACGAGGTGCCGAAGAACCCGATGAACAGGCAGCCGACGATCCCGCCGACCATGTGCACGCCGACGACGTCGAGCGAGTCGTCGAAGCCGAGGCGGTACTTCAGGCCGACCGCCATGGCGCAGATCGCACCGACCAGGACTCCGAGGACCACAGCCGCCCACGGCGCGATGAACGCGCACGCCGGGGTGATGGCCACGAGGCCCGCGACCGCGCCGGATGCGCCGCCGAGGCTCGTGGGGTGACCGTCGCGCAGCTTCTCCACGAGGCACCAGCCGAGCACGCCCGCCGCCGTGGCGACCTGCGTGTTCATGAATGCCAGCGCGGACTGGCCGTTCGCCGCGAGGGCGGAACCGGCGTTGAACCCGAACCAGCCGAACCACAGCAGGCCGGCACCGATCATCACCAACGGGATGTTGTGCGGACGCATCGGGTCGCGCTTCCAACCGACCCGCTTGCCCAGGACCAGGCAGAGGGCCAGACCGGCAGCACCCGCATTGATGTGCACGGCGCTACCGCCGGCGAAGTCCTCCACGCCCAGCTTGGCGAGCCAGCCGGCGCCCTTGGACGTCGTGCCGCCGAAGTCGAAGACCCAGTGCGCGACCGGGAAGTAGACGAGCGTCACCCAGAGGGCGACGAAGATGCCCCAGGTCAAGAACTTGGCACGGTCCGCGATCGCACCGGAGATGAGGGCGGGCGTGATGATCGCGAACATCAGCTGGAACGCCGAGAACACGAGGACCGGAATGGTGAGCACAGCGCCGTTGCTGCCGAGGGTGTTCACTGCGGAACCCAGATGCGACCAGCCGATGATTCCGACGATGCTGCTCGAACCGTTGCCGAAGGCCTCGGCCCATCCGTAGATCACCCACAGGGTGCTGACGATGCCGATCGTGATGAACGACATCATCATCATGTTCAGGACGCTTTTTGCTCGGACCATGCCTCCGTAGAAGAAGGCGAGGCCGGGGGTCATGACGAGGACCAGGGCAGTTGCCGCGATGATCCAAGCCGTGTCCCCTGAGCTCATGCCACTCAGGTTCATACCACTCTCCCCTCGCGGGTCGACCTGGTCGATCCCGCTGGCTCAGTTGACGGGCCGAGCCTGCGTGCCGCGCGTTTCTCGGCCGGGTGCCTGCGGTTTCCGGGACGTGACGAACCCGCCCCTCGTGTAAACCCTGTGTTGCGCAGGCCGCCTCAGGGCCCGTCCGATGGGCTCAACGAGTGAGTCGGCGCGTGACGGCCTGGGCGGTCGCCACCACCTCGGCCGCCAACCGGGCCCGCGAGTCGGCGTCCGGCCGGGCCGCCGACTCGAACGTCACGCCGACCGCTGCCACCGGGCGGCCGCCGTGGTCGTACACCGGCGCGGCCACCGAGGCGATGCCGGCCATCACGTGCCCGTCCTCCTCGGACCACCCTCGAGCCGCCTCGTCGGCGAGCAGCCGGCGCAGCTCCCCCGGCGACGCCGGTCCAAGGCCCGTGCGGTCCACGAACGATGCGGCCGTGGGGTACAGCGCACGCACCTGGGGCCGTGGCAGGCGGGCCAGCATCGCGCGGCCCACCGCGGTGAGGTGCGCGGGCAGCCGCACGCCGACGTCGGTGACGAGGGAGATCGCGCCGCGCGGGGTCTCCTTGAGCAGGTACAGCGTCTCGGCGCCGTGCAGGATCCCGAGGTGCCCGGTGGCCCCGACCGCGTCGACGAGCCGGACCAGCAGCGGTCGGGCCAGCCGCTCCAGCGGGTCGTGCCGCAGGTATGCGGAGCCGAGCTCGAACACCGAGACCCCCAGCGCGTACGCGCGAGCCTCCGGCAGGTGGACGACGAAGCCCTCGCGGGCCAGCACGGCGAGCAGGTGGTACGTCGTCGAGCGCGGCAGGCCGAGCTCGCGCGCCACGGACGCCGCCGGCATCGGCGCCGCCCTGGACCCGAGCAGGCGCAGGACCGCGAGGGCCTGGGCCACCGCGGGGACGCTGCTGCTCGTACCTATGTCTGGGATACCAGACACAATCTCACGTACGACGCTCGCCGTCTGCCCGGCGGCTCGATCCAATGGGCGCATGACCTCGCCCGTACGCACGTCCGAGCAGACCCGCCCTGCCGTCTCGATCAGTCCGGCCCCGCTGCACCCGGCCGACGTCGTGGCCGTCGCGCGCGAGGGGGCGCGCGTCGAGCTGTCCGACGAGGCCATGTCCGCCCTCGTCAAGGCCCGCGCCGTGGTCGACGACCTGGCCGCCTCGGGCGAGCCGGTCTACGGCGTGTCCACCGGTTTCGGGGCGCTCGCGTCGCGGTACATCGACCCCGCCCTGCGCGCCCAGCTCCAGCGCTCGCTGGTCCGCTCGCACGCGGCGGGATCCGGGCCCGAGGTCGAGCGCGAGGTCGTTCGCGCCCTCATGCTGCTCCGGCTGCACACGCTGGCCACCGGCCACACCGGCGTCCACCCCGAGACGGCGCAGGCCTACGCGGCGATGCTCAACGCCGGCATCACGCCGGCCGTTCGCGAGTACGGGTCCCTCGGCTGCTCGGGCGACCTCGCCCCTCTGGCGCACTGCGCGCTGGCGGTGATGGGCGAGGGCGAGGTGCGCGACGCCGACGGGGTCCTCCGGCCGGCCGCCGAGGCGCTCGCCGCCGCAGGCATCACGCCGAGGCTGCTGTCCACCAAGGAGGGCCTCGCCCTCATCAACGGTACCGACGGCATGCTCGGCATGCTGCTGCTCGCCTGCTACGACCTGCACGCGCTCGTACGGCACGCCGACCTGTCCGCAGCGATGAGCGTGGAAGCGTTGCTGGGCACGGACGCCGTCTTCGCCGCCGACCTGCAGGCCCTGCGGCCGCACCCGGGGCAGGCGGTCTCCGCGGCCAACCTGGTCAAGCTCCTCGAGGGCTCGGCGATCATGGAGTCGCACCGCATCGACTGCTCGACCGTGCAGGACGCCTACTCGCTGCGCTGCGCGCCGCAGGTCGCCGGGGCCGTGCGCGACACCCTCGCCCACGCCGAGCTCGTCGCTTCCCGCGAGCTGGCCAGCGCGATCGACAACCCCGTCGTGCTCGACGACGGGCGCGTGCAGTCCAACGGCAACTTCCACGGCGCCCCGGTGGGCTACGTGCTCGACTTCCTCGCCATCGCGGCGGCCGACCTCGCGTCGATGAGCGAGCGCCGTACCGACCGGATGCTCGACGTGGCGCGATCGCACGGGCTCCCCGCGTTCCTCGCGCACGACCCGGGGGTCGACTCCGGCCACATGATCGCGCAGTACACGCAGGCCGCCCTCGTGAGCGAGCTGAAGCGGCTGGCGGCCCCCGCCAGCGTCGACTCGATCCCGTCGTCGGCGATGCAGGAGGACCACGTCGCCATGGGTTGGTCAGCCGCCCGCAAGCTGCGCCGCTCGGTCGACGCGGTGACCCGCGTGCTCGCCATCGAGATCCTCACCGCGGCGCGTGCCCTGGACTTCCGCGCGCCGCTCGCCGCCGCGCCTGCGACCGCCGCAGTCGTCGCCGTGCTGCGCGAGCAGGTGGCCGGGCCCGGTCCCGACCGCTACCTCTCCCCCGAGATCGAAGCCGCCGTGGACCTCGTCCGCAGCGGCGCCCTTCTGGCCGCCGCAGAGACGGTGACCGGCCCCCTCTCCTGACCCACAACCCCGACGATTCGTTTGATCTACGCCCGACAACTGTCAGACCAAAGGACGAAATCATGACCGTCATCTCCGGACCTCGCCCGGTACGCAGCCCGCGCGGCAGCACGCTGACGTGCAAGGGCTGGCAGCAGGAAGCCGCCATGCGCATGCTCATGAACAACCTCGACCCCGAGGTCGCCGAGCGGCCCGACGACCTCGTCGTCTACGGCGGCACCGGCAAGGCCGCGCGCAGCTGGGCCGCGTACGATGCGATCGTCCGGACCCTGCAGGGGCTCGAGGGCGACGAGACGCTGCTGGTGCAGTCGGGCAAGCCCGTCGGCGTGATGCGTACGCACGAGTGGGCGCCGCGCGTCCTCATCGCCAACTCCAACCTGGTGGGCCACTGGTCGAACTT
>DAIPJR010000143.1:0-2141 GCA_036770165.1 Actinomycetes bacterium
CGTACCTGACCGGAGACGACCAGCCAGACGACCCGCGCGGCCATGACCGTCGTCTTGCCGGAGCCCGCGCCGGCGATGACGACCGCGGGCTCGAGCGGAGCGGTCGCGGCGGCCAGCTGCTCGTCGGTGAACGGCACCCCGAGCAGGTCGCGCAGGGCGGTCGGGTCGACGGTGCCAGCCGGGCTCACGTCACCACCTGCCGGCCCTCGTCGCGCGCCGGGCACACCGTCTTGAACTCGCAGAACCGGCACCACTCGTTGGGGTGCGGCGAGAAGTCCTCGAGGACGAGCCGGCGTACGGACGACTCGAGGACCCCGGTCATCCACGTACGCCCCGGGTCGTCGGGGTCCTCGACGAGCGCGGCCTGCGGCTGCACCAGCGGCAGGCCCGGGGCCGCCTTGACCTCGTTTCGCAGCTGCACCAGCTCGGCACCGCCGCTCTGGGTACGCCCGGGCACCGCGCCCTCGCGTACCGCGATCTGGTAGACGCCGAGCTGGACATGCTCGGCCACCTTGCCCGCGGCCGGTGGCGTCTTGGAGGTCTTGAGGTCGACGACGACCACCTGGCCCTCGACATCGATCTCGACCCGGTCCATCTGCCCGCGCAGAAGGACGCGCCGGCCACCTGCAGTCACCTCGACCGTGAAGCTGTGCTCGGTGCCGAGCAGCTCGCGGCCGCGGTCGTCGGTGTGCCAGCGGAGGAAGCGGGCCAGCGCCGTGTGGGCGTGCGCCTTCTCCTGGGTAGACCGCCAGGGCGCCTCGAACGCCATCTGGTTCCACACCGAGTCGATGAGGGTGTCGAGCTGGTCGAGCCCAGGCGGCTCCCCGGAGCGAGCGACCTCGTGCGCGAGCGCGTGCACGATCGAACCGAAGCCCAGCGCGGTGCTGCGCGCGCTCTCGGCGTGGACCTCGTGCGAGAGGAACCAGCGCAGAGCACAGTCCGACAGCGAGGCGAGCGAGGACCCCGACAGCGGGATCGGGACGTCGTCGGGGTAGATCGCCTGGTCGGGCTGGGTGACCTCGGCGACGCCCCACCAGCGGTCGGGGTGGGCTGCGGGGACGAGCGGGACCGACCGTTCGTGGGCTTCGGCCAGCCGCGCCAGCCGTTCGGCTGCGGCCCGGCGCAACGGCTCGGGCCGCACCGGGTCGGCCGCGACCGAGCGGAGCTCGGCGACGAGAGCGACGAGCGTCATGGGCCGCCTCGGCCGGTCGCCCACGACCCGCGGCACGCTGCCGAGCTCGGCGAGGAAGCGCGACGGGCGCACCCCGTCGTCCTCCGGGGAGTCGACCGCGGTGACCACGAGCCGGCGACGTGCGCGCGTCGTGGCGACGTAGAACAGCCGGCGTTCCTCGGCCAGCCGGGCCGAGAGCGGCAACAGCTCGGTCGGGCCAGAGAGAGCGGCGTCGCCGAGCCGCTCGGACTGCAGCAGGGAGCCGCGGTGGCGCAGGTCGGGCCACACGTCCTCCTGCACGTCGACGACGACCACCACCGGCCACTCGAGACCCTTGCTCCGGTGAGCGGTGAGGACGCGTACGCCTTCGCCGCGGATGCCCTGCTCGGCGAGGGTGTCAGCGGGGATCTGCTGGGCCTCGAGCTCGTCGAGGAAGACCCCGATCCCGCGGCGCTCCACGCGCTCGGCGTCACGAGCCGCCAGGTCGAAGAGGGCGACCACGACGTCGAGGTCGCGGTCGGCGGCCCGGCCCGCTGGACCGCCTGCACGCGATGCGTGCTCGAGACGGACCGGCCACTGGGTCGAGTCCCACAGCAGCCACAGCACGTCGTAGGCGCTGGCCCTGGCGTCGACGAGGGCGCGTGCCTTGGCGAGCAGCCGACCGAGGCGCTGGGCCGGTCCGGCCACGGACTCGCGGAAGGCGGTCAACCGCTCGGGCTCGAGCACGGCCTCGCGGATCAGCTCGTCGCTCGGCCGGGGGAGCTGGCCGAGCGGGTTGTCCTCGGTGACCGACGCCAACCGCTCGTCGTCCCGGAGCATGCGGCCGAGCTGGCGCAGCCCGCTCACGTCGGCGCCGCCGAGGGGCGAGACGAGCAAGGTCCTGGCCACGTCCGGCGTCAGCGAGTCGGGGTCGACGACGGCCCGCAGAGCCAGCAGCAGCGGGGCGGCGGCGGCCTCGCGGGCCAGCGGC
>DAIPJR010000143.1:2151-3736 GCA_036770165.1 Actinomycetes bacterium
CGTCTCCGGCCACCTCGAGCGGCACGCCCGCGGCACCGAGCACGCGCCGTACCGAAGGCACGGACCGCGCCCCGGACCGCACGAGGACGGCCATCTGGGACCACGGCGTGCCCCCGTCGAGGTGCTCGCGCCGCAGCAGGTCGGCGACCGCCTCGAGCTGGGTGCCCCCCGACGGGAACGTGAGGACCTCGACGACTCCCGGCGACAACCCGTCGGCGGCGACGAGCGCGCGGTGCTCGCGCAGGTGGTCGGCGAGCCCCGCCCCGGCGAGCGGCATCCGCCGCGCCACCTGCCGGGACGCGGCCAGCAGGTCGGCGCCGGCCCGGCGGGACACCTGCAGCGTGCGCACCTGCGCCCGAGCTCCCGCGGCCGACCGGAACCGGTCGCGGAACTCGAGCAGCCCACGGACCTCGGCGCCGCGGAATGCGTAGATCGACTGGTCCGGGTCGCCGACGACGACGAGGTCGCGACCCTCACCAGCGAGAGCGCGGAGCAACCGTTCCTGCGCGGAGTCGGTGTCCTGGTACTCGTCGACGACGACCAGGTCGAAACGCCCGCGCAGGTCGGCGCGACCCTCGGCCGACTCGGCGTAGAGCACCGCCCGGTGCACCAGCTCGCTGTAGTCGAGCAGCCCACGCGCGTCGAGCACGTCGAGGTACTCGGCGAGGAAGTCGGCGGCGGCCACCCAATCGGGCCGGATCCCCGCGGCGAGCCGGGCCAGCGCCGGCGGATCGAGCCCGAGGCCTCTGGCACGCGCCAGCAGGGTGCGCACCTCGTCGGCGAAGCCACGGGTACGCAGCGCCACGGCGAGCTCCTCGGGCCACACCACCGTGCCCTCGGCGACGTCGCCCAGCAACAGGTCGCGGACGACCACGTCCTGCTCGGGCCCGGAGAGCAGGCGCAAGGGCCGCCCGACGTCTTCTGGAGCGCGGGTCTGGCCGGTCAGCGCGTAGGCGAAGGCGTGGAACGTCCACGCGCTCTGCGCCATCACCGTCTGACCCAGGCGCGCCGAGATGCGGTCGCGGAGCTCAGCGGCGGCCTTGCGGCCGAAGGTCAGCGTCAGGATGCGGTCCGGCCGCGTGCCTGCGGCGACCCGGGCCGCCACCGCCTCGACCAGGGTCGTCGTCTTGCCCGTGCCCGGCCCCGCGAGCACCAGCACCGGACCGTGGCCGGGCCGGACGACCAGATCGACGACAGCCTGCTGCGACGGGTCCAGCTCCGGCGCGGGGTCCACGCGCGGCGGGGCGGCCACCAGCCGGTAGGCCGGCCGGTCCCCCAGGTCTGGCGTCATCCGGCCATCCCACCAGACCGGTGCGACAGGCTCTCCGGGGCGTCCCACCGGGCCAGCCCCATGTCCAGCCGGCTGCCGTCGGCGACCAGCGGTGCCCGCTCCGAGCGCAGCCGCTGCAGCGCTTCCCGCTCGTACCCCTGCGCCGGGTGCCCGCTGGCGCGGACCACCCGCCACCAGGGGACCGCGCTGCCCCATACCGCCATCACGTGCCCGACCTGGCGTGGCCCGCCCTCGCCGAGCAGCTCGGCGATGTCGCCGTAGGCGAGGACCCGGCCGGGCGGGATCTGCTCCACG
>DAIPJR010000143.1:3746-5734 GCA_036770165.1 Actinomycetes bacterium
CGAAGGCAGTCGGGGTTCCACGGCCGGATCTTCGCAGGCCGGGACGACAAGGATGGAAGACTCGCCACCGTGAGCTCCGAGCCGACCGAGACGACGAGCGCTCGCGGCGTCGTCGTCGTGGAGCCCCCGCTCGCCCGCAGGGCCAGGCGGCCGGCCGACCTGGCTCGGCTCGTGGTCAGCATCGTCCTGCTCGCCCTCCCGCTCGTGCTGGGCAACGTCGCCGCGGGCACGTCGACCGGGCTCGAGCAGGACATCTTCCGCTCGACCAGCGGGCTCCCCAAGATCGCCCTGCTGATCGTGACCTATGCGGCGAGCATCGGCGTGCTCGCCCTGCCGGTCGGCCTGAGCCTCGACCTGCTGTTCCATCGACGGCCCTGGCAGCTGCTCGACGCGCTGGTGGCCGCGACCCTCGCGGCCACAGCCGCGTTCCTCTTCCGGTACTGGATCGAGCACGAGCACCCGGGACGCCTGCTGGAGGCGCTGACCAAGACCCTCGAGGGGGGCGTGCGCTCGAGCCCCGTCCAGGGTCTGCTCGCCGGCATCGTCGCGTTCCTCACGCTCGCGCAAATCAGCGGCCGCCGGCTGTGGCAGCTCGCCGCGTTCGTCTCCGTGGGGTCGGTGTCGGTGTTCGGCGTGCTGTCCGGGCGCGTGACGGCCCTGTCCACGGCGGTGTCCCTGCTGCTCGGGTGGAGCGTCGGCCTGGCGGTCCGCTACGTCCTCGGGGCTGCCAGCACCCGGCCGCGCGGGACCGAGGTCGCCGAGGCGCTGCACGCCGCCGACACCCCGGTCGTACGCCTGGAACGGGTCTACGAGGACACGGTCGAGCCGAGGCGGTACATCGGCAAGCAGCCGGACGGGCAGCTCATCCGGGTGTCGGTCCTCGACCGTGACACGTACGGCTCGGCGATCGCCTACCGGTTCTGGCGACGGGTCCGCCTCCGCGGACCGGCGGCCCGGCGTTCGTTCCTCACCGTACGGAGCGCCATCGACCACATGGCGCTGATGTCGCTGTACGCGCGGAAGGCCGGTGTCTGCACCCCCGACCTGCTCGCCGTGTCGGAGGTCGGGCCGTTCGCCGCCCTGGTGGCCTTCCGCAACCTGGAGGGCAGCAGCCTCGCGACCTACGAGGAGACGCTGCGCGACTCGACGCAGCCCGACCCCGAGCCCCTCGCCGACGAGGTGCTCGAGCAGATCTGGACCGCTCTGAAGATGTTGCAGGAGCGCAAGATCGTCCACCGCGGCCTGACCGCGGACAACCTCCTGCTGGTGGACGGCGGTGGCGTGGCGCTGCTGGACATCAACGCCGGGGAGATCGCCGCGACCGACCTCGCGCTGCGACTGGACACGGTCCAGCTCCTCACCACGGTGGCCCTCATCGTGGGTCCCGAACGCGCCGTGCGCACCGCGGTCGACGTCCTCGGGCCCGACCCCGTGATCGACGCGCTGCCGCTGCTGCAGGGCATCGCGCTGTCCCGGTCGACCCGGTCGCTGCTGCGCCAGCACAAAGGCCTGCTGCACGACCTGCGTACGCAGATCATCGACGTGACCCCGGCCGACCCCGAGGTCGAGGAGATCAAGCTCGAGCGCCTGACCGTGCGCGGTCTGATCGCCGTCCTCGGTGGCGCCGTCGCCGTGTACTTCATCGCCACCCAGTTCACAAAGGTCGACTTCAGCACGTTCGCGAGCGTCGACTGGTTCTGGGCGAGCCTCGCACTGGTCTTCGCGTTCCTCACCTACCTCGGCGCCGGGATGACCTGCGTGGGCTTCGTGATCGCCAAGGTCAGCCTGTTCCGGGCGACGCTCACGCAGTACGCGGTCGGCTTCGCCGGCCTCCTGGCCCCCACCGCGGTGGGCACGGTCGCGCTCAACGTCCGCTTCCTCGAACGATCCGGCGTCGACCCGGCCGTCGCGGTCAGCAGCGTGGGCCTCGTCCAGCTCATCATGTTCGTCGGCCACATCGTGCTGATCGTGATCTTCGGCGTCCTCGC
>DAIPJR010000144.1:0-1730 GCA_036770165.1 Actinomycetes bacterium
GTGCGGAGCCCGAGATCCCGTACCGCCGGGCCGGCGGTCGGGCTCGTCGTGGCGGCGACACCGACCAGGTCGTGCGCGAGGACCGCGGACGCACGGTCCCGAAGGGCGGCCGACCACGTGGGTCGCGCAGTCGCCACCGGAGCCACTGGAGCCAGCACGGTCGGTGTGCAGGCGCCGAGCAGCAAGGTCAGCACGGTCAGCAGAACCGGGCGGCGCAGCACGCACCGATCCTAGGCGTCGCCCGTGTCCGGTCCCGGCCGTGCTCGCGTGCCGCCGCGGTCCCGGTCAGCACGCGTGCGGTCAGTAGGGGCGGACGGCCCCGTCGTACGGCATCGAGCTGAGCGGTGCCGTGGTGACGCCCGAGCCTGGGTTGGCCGCGTGCACGATCATGCCGCCGCCGATGTACATGCCCACGTGGTGGATGGGCCAGTAGAAGAAGACGAGGTCACCGGGCTGCAGCTGGTTGATCGGGATGTGCCGCCCGTCGCCGAACTGCGCCGCTGCGGAGTGCGGGAGGTAGACCCCCACCGAGGCGTACGCCTTCATCGTCAGGCCCGAGCAGTCCCATACGTACGGCCCGGAGCCGCCGTAGACGTAGGGGTCGCCGATCTTGGACATGGCGAACCGGAGCGCCTGCGCGCCGATCCCGGAACCGCCGCCGTAGCTGCGCCCACCGCCACGGGTGGGCCGGTGAGCCGCCGCGGACCGCCCGGCTGCCGCACGTGCTGCCGCCAGCGAACGAGCCTGCGCAGCGCGAAGGGCGGCCTGGTCGGCTGCGGCCAGCGAGTTGAACACCGCGTTCGCCGCAGCCAGCTTGGCCTTCACCTGCGCGTACGCCTTGTTGGCCGTGTCGCGGAGCGCCTGCAGCTGGCCGAGCTCCTGCGCCGCAGCGAGCTTGTCCTGAGCGAGCCGCTGACGCGCTGCCGCGACGATGCGCAGGACGTCGCCCTGGCGGCGGCTCACGCCGTCGAGGGCGGAGGCCTGGGCGAGGAACTGGGTGGGGTTGTCGGCCAGCAGGAGCTGGAGCGTCTGGTCGACGCCGCCCGAGACGTAGGCGGCGGACGCGAGGCGTCCGACGGAGACCTGCGCTGCCGAGACGGCCGCCTGCGAGCGAGCCACCCGCGCGTTGATGGTGTTGAGCACCTTCTGGCCGGCAGCGGTTGCCACGGCAGCGTTGTTCGCCGCCTCCTGGGCCGTCTCGGCCTGCGCGTTGAGCGAGGCGATCCGGGCCTGGGCCTGGGCAAGGGTCAGCTTCGGTTGCGCCTCACCGATCGCGGGAACGAGCGCCACGACGACGAGCGAGGAGCAGGCGACGGCAAGAGCGATGCGGATCGAGCGGGTTCGGTGGGTCGCCACTGAGGCGGCACTCCTCACTTCCTCGGCCGCTTACCGGGTTAGCTGTCGGGTTCGGACGGGGAAGAGCGTCCTACCGTGTGGACCGGCCGTTGAGCCGGTCCGAACGGATTCACCCCAGGGAACGTGGGTCCCCGGTTCCTCCTGGCAACGTGCACCGATCGGATTCAGCGGGAGTGCCAGCCGTCACCCCGTGTGGGTCACGTTCTGCCGGTACTCGGGACGTACCCTAACGAATTGGTCACGGCGGAAGCAATTCAACCCGCAGACTTCATGCCGTTACTATTTGGTCGCACAGCGTTACCGGAGTCGGACTTCCCCGGTGCTCGGCTGGTCCCAGCGGTTACCGAGCGTGCCGTCCGAGCCGGTCCAGCCGG
>DAIPJR010000144.1:1740-5722 GCA_036770165.1 Actinomycetes bacterium
CAAGGTCGCCGCGGGCGGTCATGAGCCTGCGGAAGGCCAGCCGGTCGTACGAGGCGCAGCGGCGGCACCAGGCCGCTGTCCGCGAGCACGCCGAGCGCCACCTGCTCCACCGGGTCGAGGTCGAACGCCGACCGGCCGCCGGCATCGGTCTGGGGCGTCGATCCGAGCAGGAATGTCACCACGCAGTCCGTGCAGGCGTGCCCGCGCACTTCGCACGTGTCGCAGTCGATGTGCATGAGTGCCTCCAGTACATGCGGCGGTCCACGGTCCTCGTCCTTGTCCCCGCGGACGCTACGTCCCCCCACCGACAGCTCTGCCGAGCACCCTTCCCAGCCCCCGCACCGCGCCCCCTCCTCCCGTTGATCATGGACGAATGGCCCCTATTTCATGATCCACAAGGGCTGTTTGTCCATGATCAACACGGATGTGGCGCTCAGGAGCGGGCGAGGCGGCGGAGCAGGAGGGACGCGGGGACGGGCCGGGCCCCGGAGCGCAGGACGCCGTCGGCCACCTCGCGGTCGCTCGACACCACGACTACCGGGCGTCCCGGCGGCTCCGCTCGGACCAGCCGCCGGATCAGCTCGTCGGCCGTCTCACCTTCCGGGCTGAAGAGGACGCGGACTCCACGGGGCGAGGCCTGGGTGACGCGTACGTCCAGCGTCGTACCGTCGAAGACGCAGGTCACCTCGGCGCCGGTACGCGCGGCGAGTACCGCCAGCCCGGTCACCAGCCGGTTGCGCTGCTCGACGAGCGAGAGGGTGCCGTATCCGGTCTTGGTCACGTTGTACCCGTCGACGACCAGGTGCACCTGCGGCAGGGCGAGCAGCTGGTCGAGCATCGCCGGGTCGTCAGCGGCGAAGGCGCGCGCCGCGAGGTCGCCGACACCGGCCGCGTCGGGGGGGATCCCGCCGACGCCGTCCGCCGGTCTGGTGGTCGCGGGGGCGAGGGCCAGTTCGCGGCGCAGGCCGTGCGCCGCCTCGACGACCGTGTCGAGCAGCAGCCGCAGCCGGACGGACTCTGCGCTGCGCCCCTCCCGGGCAGCGCGCCGCGAAGTCTCGAGCGCGGCCTCGACGTCTGCCAGCCGGGAGCGCAGCCGGCGCGCCTCCACCGCCGCGGCCGCCTGGACCTGCCGGGTCTCCTCGGCCGCACGCTCGGCCGCAGCCACGGCGGCGTCGGTGACCGAGCGCAGCCGGCGCAGCTCGCCCTCCGCCTCGCGCAGCCGGCGCCGCACGCCGGCCGCGGCCTCGGCATCGCGCTGAGCCTGGGCCCGGGTCCGCTCCACGGCCGCGCGACCTTCCGAGCGGGCCGCCTCCAGCTGATCGGTCAGGCGGGCGAGCGCGGCGTCGGCCTCGCCCGCCGTCGACGTACGGGCCCGATCGGCGACGTCGTCGGCCGCATGCCGGACCACCGTCGTCCAGCCTGGCGGCCGCAGGAGGTAAGCGAGGGCAGCCACCTCCACCGGGTCCGCGGCGTGCGGGCGTTCACCTCGGTCCAGCGCTTCGGCGAGGGCCGGCAGCTGGTTGCGCGTCACCGCCGCCACCCGGTGCCGGAACACGGGGTCGGCCTCCAGTGCGGCCGCCAGCTGGCTCGACCCCGTACGCGCGCGCTTGGTCGGCGTGAATCGGGCCACGGCCTTGAGCGCGGGCGGAACCTCTTCAGCAGCAAGGGTTCCCAGGGCGAAGGCCGCCAGCGAGACGACCCGCTGCCGCACCTCCGCGGGCAGCGGCGCATCGAGGGCCTCGGCGGGCGCGGAGGCGTCGCCCTCGTTCACCACGTCCTCGGTCACGCGACGGCCCCTCTCAGACCGGGTCGGCCGTGGGCCCACCGGCGGCTGGGCGCGGCACGAGCTCGACGGAGTCGACCGCGGAGCACCACCGGCAGCGCACCTCCTGCAGCTCCTCGGCCAGCACCTCGGTCTCGTCGACCGTCGCCTCGCCGGCGAGGTCGAGGTGCAAGAACTCGCGGACGCGGCTCGTACGGGTGACGTCGAACCGGGTCAGGTTCCCGCAGCTGGAGCAGCGCCACCGGGTGTCGGCGGTGGGGACGGGCACGGGCACGGAACGCTCCTCGGCGGCACAGCGGCGGGTGGGACCGGTCGGGAGCAAGGCTAGGCCAGTGCGTACCGCACCGAGCGACCTGCCCGTCGACGCGAGGCCGCACCCATCCTCCGCCGACCCGGCTCCGAAGACGTGGTGCGCAAGCCATTCGGCCGGTTGGGCGACCGCCCAGCCGGACCCCGACCGAAGGAAGCGGTAATGGACAGAACCCGAAGAAGGCGGACGAGCGTCCCAGCCCTGGGCACGAGGTCGCGGCGGCGGTCGGCGACGTTCGTCGCTGCCGGCGCGGTCCTCGCCACAGTGGGCGCCACTGCACTGGGCCCCGCGGCCCAGGCGTCCAGCCACCGCGAGGCCCCGCTCATCGCCGGTGCCCCGCAGTACGACAACACGGACGTGTACGCGTTCGTGAGCCCGGACAAGCCGGACACCACCACCCTGATCGCCAACTGGATCCCCTTCGAGGACCCAGCGGGGGGACCGAACTTCTACCAGTTCGCCACAGACGGCCTGTACGACATCAACATCGACAACAACGGTGATGCCAAGCCGGACATCACCTACCGGTGGGTGTTCAGCACGTCGTACCAGAACACCGGCACGTTCCTGTACAACACCGGTCCGGTCACCAGCCTCACCGACCCGGACCTGAACATCCGCCAGTCGTACAAGCTGTACAAGATCGCCGGCGGGAAGACCACCTTGCTCACGACCGGCAACGTGGCTCCGTCCGACGTCGGCAAGGCGTCGATGCCGAACTACGCGGCCCTGCGCGGCCAGGCCATCGTGTCCGCCAAGGACGGCGCGGCGAACATCACGTCGTTCGCCGGGCAGGCCGACGACCCGTTCTTCCTCGACCTGCGCGTGTTCGACCTGCTGTACGGGGGCAACCTCTCCGAGGTCGGGCACGACAGCCTGAAGGGCTACAACGTCAACACCATCGCCCTCCAGGTGCCGTCTGCTGCCATCACCGCCGGCGGGGACCCCGTCGTCGGTGTCTGGTCGACGACGTGGCGCAAGTCGTCCAGCGGCCAGTACGTCCAGATCTCGCGGCTGGGCAACCCCCTCGTCAACGAGGTGGTCATCCCGCTCAAGGACAAGGACAAGTTCAACGCGTCCGTACCGGCGAACGACGGCCAGTTCCTGTCGTACGTCACGGACCCGGGCCTGCCGAAGGTCATCCAGGCGGTGTACGGGATCAAGGCTCCGGCCACCCCCCGCAACGACCTGGTGTCGGTGTTCCTCACCGGCATCAAGGGCCTGAACCAGCCGGCCCACCTCACCGCACCGGGCGAGGAGCTGCGGCTGAACACGTCGATCATGCCTACGACCAAGCCCAACCGGCTCGGAGTCATCGGTGGCGACACCCAGGGCTTCCCGAACGGTCGGCGCCTGACCGACGACGTGATCGACATCGCCCTGCAGGTGGTCGAGGGTGAGCTCGTGGGCTCGCCGAACAACCTCGGCGACGGAGTGAATGCCAACGACTCCGCGTTCGGCAAGCACTTCCCGTACGTCGCGCTGCCCCACACCGGCTCGCGGGGCGGCAGCCCGGCGACGTCGAGCGCCGGACTCACGGCTCTCAACGGTGGCGGGACCAGCCACGGCTCCGGCGGATCGTCGACCCCGATCGGGTCGGCCCTCGCGCTCGGTGTCGGACTGCTCACGATGATCGGCGGGACGGTCGCACTGCGCCGCTCGCGCCGGTCGTCCGTGCCGGCCTAGCAAGGGCCAGCAGGGAACGAGGTCCCGGGGCGGGCACGGCCGGCGCAGCCGACCCGCCCGTCCCGGGACCGCACCCGAACCACCTGGACCGCATGCCTCACCCGCCCCGTCAGCCACCCGTCGCGACCGGACCGGCCGCGAGTCCCTCCGGGAGTCCCGATGCGCCGTACCGCCGCAGCCGCCACCTCGGCCGCCGCAGCCAC
>DAIPJR010000145.1:0-5688 GCA_036770165.1 Actinomycetes bacterium
CAAGCTGGTCTTCCAGACTCCGGCCCTGGGACCGGTCTACGTCGCCGTGATGCTCTGCGCCGCCGCCTTCACGTCCGGTCGCCGGATCGCGACCCCGCGCGCTTTCCTGGCGGCGGCGGGTGCCATCACGGCGGGTACGGCGACGGTGGCGCTCGTCGTGTTCCTCACCCGGGCGCTGCCCTTCGACGCGCGCAACGCGGTGCCGTTCACCGCCCAGATCGTGGGCG
Organism: Actinomycetes bacterium; assembly: GCA_036770165.1. Classification (GTDB taxonomy): domain Bacteria; phylum Actinomycetota; class Actinomycetes; order Prado026; family Prado026; genus JANYIP01. The sequence continues at coordinate 228 of DAIPJR010000145.1, forward strand.
GCTCGATGACGGCGACGACGTTGGCCGGGCTGCGGTTCAAGGACGAGGTGAGCCGCCAGTGGGACGTCGTCGAGGGCTGGCTCGCGCTCGGTGCCAGGCCGGCCGAGGCGGTGCGCGAGCTGGGCCGGTTCTCGGCCGCGCGTGCCCTGGTGCCCGCCCTCGACCAGACCCGCAACGTCGGGCTGGTCGTGCTCCCCGGTGCCTTCGTCGGCCTGCTGCTCGGGGGCGCGACGCCGTTGCAGGCCGGCCGGCTGCAGCTGCTGGTACTCATCGGGCTGCTGGCCGCCGAGACGGTCGCCGCGCTCCTGATCACCTGGCTGGTCGGGCCTCCGCTCGGCCGGCTCAAGGCCGCCTGACCCGGGGTCAGGGCTGCCGGCCGGCGAGGGCGATCAGGCGGGTCTGTGCGTCGGCGCCCTCAGGTACGGCCTTCTCCGCGGCGAACAGCCCGTGCGCCGCGTACGTCTCCGCATCCGGTGCGAGCCGCTCGAGGACGTCGGCGGCGAGGGCTTCGTCGAGGTGCGCGTCGGCGCCGATGGCCTTCGCGAGGTCCCAGGCGTGGATGGTGAGGTCGCCGATCAGCTGCCACGCGTACTCGTCGCCGCTGACGGCGGCGAAGGACAGCTGGACCGGCCGTTCGAGCGCGCCGGCGGCGACGAGGGCGTCGGACGCGGCAGCCGCGGCAGCGTCCCAGGCAGCGACAGGGTCGTCGCCGAGGAGGTCGCCGTCGAAGCTGTCGCCGACGTCGGCGATGGTGGCGCCGCTCATGAGCGGTGGTACCCACAGCTGCTCGTTGACCAGGTGGTTGACGAGGGCTCGGACGTCCCAGTCGGTGCACGGGGTCGGGTCACCCCACTGGTCGCTCTTGACCGAGTGGACCCGGGTACCGAACTCGGCGACGGCGCGCGCGTGCTGCTGGAGCGTGGTGGTCATGGCACACCCTCTTCTGCGGTCGGCTGGCCTCCTGTGTCAGACCCATCGGGGGCCAGAGGCCCCGATGAGTCTGACCAGCTGGCCTCACTCTGGACCCGCCGGGCGCACGAGGGAAGGGCTGTCTCCGCGACTAACCCTCCGGTGGGGCCTCGCCGGGGTAGACCAGGCCGATCTGACGGCGTACCTCGTCGAGCGTCTGCATGATCGTGACGGTCTCGTCGAGCGGCATGACGGCGCTCTCGGTCTGGCCGGCGGCCACGCATCGGGCGACCTCCGCGGCCTGGTGCCGCAACCCGTTGCCCTCGTGGGCCGGCGCGAACACCTCGGGCTCGCCGTCGCGCGGCACCAGCGTGAACCAGGTCGGCGCGTACCAGACGGACTCGATCTCGACGCGCGCGTCCTTGCCGATGATCGCGGCCCGGTTGGGTCCGAGCGCCTCGAGCGTCGTGGTGAGCACCGACTGCCGGCCGCCGTCGTGCTGGAGCACCATCGACGTGGTGGCGTCGACCCCGGTGAACGCGGGGTCGCTGACCGCCGTGACGGTGCGCGGCGGGCCGAAGAGCATCGACGAGAACGACACCGGGTAGATCCCGAGGTCGAGCAGCGCGCCACCGCCGAGCTCGGGTGCCAGCAGCCGGTGCGACGGGTCGTCGGCGAACCACTGGCTGTGGTCGGCGACCAGCAGCCGCACGTCGCCCAGGCGGCCCGAGGCGAGCAGCTCGCGGAGCTGGACGATGTGGGGGACGAAGCGGGTCCACATGGCTTCCATGAGGAACACGCCCTGCCGGCGGGCCGCGGCGACCAGGTCGGCGGCCTCGGCCGCGTTCATGGTGAACGGCTTCTCGCACAGCACGGCCTTGCCGGCCTGGATCGCCAGCAGCGCCGCGTCGTGGTGTCCGGGGTGCGGCGTCGACACGTACACCGCCTGCACGTCCGGGTCGTCGACCAGCGAGGCGTACGAGGCGTGCCGGTGGGGGATGCCGAAGCGGTCGGCGAACGCGTCGGCGGAGCCTTGCGCCCGCGACCCGACGGCGACGATCTCGGCGCCGTCGAGCAGCTGCAGGTCCGTGGCGAACCGGTCGGCGATCCAGCCGGTGCCGATGATCCCCCAGCGCAGGGCGGGCGTCATGCGAACCTCCTCAACAGCTCGGACTCGAGGGCGGGATCCACGCCCATGGCGGCTGGGGCAGCGGCGGCGAAGTCGCGTACCCACTCGGCGGTGTCGGCGATCGTGTCGGCCAGCGGCCGCGGTGCCAGCCCAGCGGCGTATGCGGCGGAGGGGTCGGCGGCGAGCACGTCGAGGTCGGCCTCGCCCGGCGCCCAGAACGGGAACGCCTGGTCGTCGAGACCCTCGGCGACCAGCACGTCCGCATCGACCCAGTGCAGCGTCGTCCCTGGCGGGGCGACGACGGAGGCGGTCGCGTCGAGCAGGTCGGCCATCGAGAAGGGTGGGCGAGGGCTGGCGGTGTGGTAGGTCCCGCCGCCGCCTCCGGCCGCGTCGCGCTCGAGCAGGTGGACGGCGAACTCGCCCTGGTCGCGCGCGTCGATGACCTGCATCGGCACGTCCGCCGGACCGGCGCACAGCACGTCGCCGCCAGCCGCGATCCGGCGTACCCACGTCGGGAAGCGCCAGGTGTGGTCGTTCGGACCGACCACGTACGTCGGTCGCACGACCAGCAGGTCCGACCCGTACGCCCGGGCGGCGGCGCGCTCGCAGAGCACCTTCAGGCCGCCGTACGTGTCGCCCGTCACCGTCTCGGTCGCGGGGTCGGCGAGCTCGACCAGCTCGGCGTCCTCCGTGAGCCCCGGCCCCGGCGGCGGCGCGTAGACCGAGACCGTCGACACGAACAGGTGCTGGCCGCCGCGAGTACCGAGTGCGGCGGCGAGCTCGTCGACCTCACGGGGCACGTAGGCGCAGACGTCGATGGTGGCGTCCCAGGTGCTCCCGGCCAGCTTGTCCAGGTCGCCGTGCCGGTCGCCGAGGACGTGCTCGGCCTCCGGCAGGACGTCCAGCCCAGAGCTGCCGCGGTGGAAGAGCGTGACCTCGTGGCCGTGCCGGATCGCCGCTTCCGCGATATGCCGTCCCACGAACCGCGTGCCGCCGATGACCAGGATGCGCATGGGTCGCAGTCTAGAGATCGGTCACGGGACGTCGCGCCGGACCAGGTCGTCGTAGGTCTCGCGGCGCTGCACCAGCCGGGCCCTGCCGTCCGAGCAGAAGACCACCGGTGGCCGGAGCGCCCCGTTGTAGTTGTTGGACATCGTCAGGCAGTAGGCGCCGGTGACCGGTACGGCGACGAGATCACCCACGTGCGGGTCGTCGAGCTCGACCCCGGCGATGAGCCGGTCGCCCGACTCGCAGTGCCGTCCGACGAGGTCGTACCGCTCCCCGCCACCGACCCGGTTCGCAATCGTGGCCTCGAAGCGTTGCTGGTACAGCGAGACCTCGAGGTTGTCGCCCATGCCTCCGTCCACCGCGACGAACGTCGTCTCGCCCCTCTTCACCGTGAGGACGCGGTAGAGCGTGAGCCCTGACCGCGCGACCATGGAGCGGCCCGGCTCGATGAGGATGCGCGCGCCGCTGGGCAGGTGCTGCCTGGCCGCCTCCGTGAGCGCGCCGACGTAGTCGGCCACGGACGGCGGGTGCTCGGTGTACGTGTAGCGCACGCCGAGACCTCCGCCGAGGTCGTACACGTCGAAGTCGCCGAGCGCCGCCGCTGCCTCGGCCGCCCTCGCCAGTGGCTCGGTGTCGAGGATCTGCGAGCCGACGTGCACGTGGATCCCGTCGAGGCGCAGCCTGTCCGAGGCGCGCAGCCGCTGGACGGCCTTCGCGGCGTCGGCCGGTGAGAGCCCGAACTTCGAGCCGTCGTGACCCGTCGCGATCGCGGCGTGCGTGTCCGCCTCGATGCCTGGGATGAGGCGGACGAGGACCGCCTGCTCGTCGGTGACCGCGCGTTCCAGCCGGTCGATGTCGTCGAAGTTGTCGACGACCACGAGGCCCACTCCCTCGCGTACCGCCATCTCGATGTCGGCGTCGGACTTCGCGTTGCCGTGCAGGACGAGGTCGCGTGGGGGCACCCCGCCGGCGAGCGCCATGAACAGCTCGCCGGCCCCGGCCACGTCGACCGCGAGACGTTCTTGCGCCATGACCCTGTAGCCGGCGACGCAGGGGAAGGACTTGGAGGCGAAGACGACCCGCGAGTTGGGCCAGCGTGCACCCAGCTCGTCGCGGAACTCGCGGGCGCGGGCGCGCAAGGCGGTCTCGTCGACGACGTACGCGGGCGTACCGAACTCGGCGGCGACCTCGTCGAGCCGGCAGCCGGACACCACGAGCGTGCCGTCGTGGTCCTCGCGGGTACCCGGCGGGAAGAGGCCGAGGAGGTCGCTGGCGGCCACGCCCATGGGGCGGCCTCCCTTCCTGGTGGCCCGCAGGCGGGCGTCGACGGGGGATGCGAAATGTTTAGACTTCAACTAGTGTTGTCGTGGCTGCACCGTACCGAACCCAAGCATCCTCGGAGTCGACATGCCCGCTGTGACCACTGACAACCTGCTTGCCCTCCCGCGCGTGGAACAGCCAGACGTGACCGCTTCGCCGCGGCCGGTCCTCACTGTCACCACGGCGCCGTCCGGGTTCGAGGGCGAGGGCTTCCCGGTGAAGCGCGCGTTCGCCGGCGTCGACCAGCGCCACCTCGACCCGTTCATCCACATGGACCAGATGGGCGAGGTCGACTACGCGCCGGGGGAGCCCAAGGGGACCGCCTGGCACCCGCACCGCGGTTTCGAGACGGTCACCTACATGATCGACGGGATCATGCAGCACCAGGACTCGACCGGTGGTGGCGGCGTGATCTCCAACGGCGCCACCCAGTGGATGACCGCCGGCTCGGGCATCCTGCACATCGAGACCCCGCCCGAGTCGCTCGTCGTCTCCGGCGGGCTCTTCCACGGCATCCAGCTCTGGGTCAACCTGCCGGCCGCGCAGAAGTGGTCGCCCCCCAACTACCAGGACATCGGCGCGAGCGCCGTGTCGTTGCTCTCGTCGCACGACGGCGGAGCGCTCGTACGGATCATCGCCGGTGACGTGGCGGGGCACGCCGGCCCAGGTTCGACCCGTACGCCGATCTCGTTCGTGCACGCGACGTTGAGCCCCGGCGCGCAGCTCGTGCTCCCGTGGCGCCGTGACTTCAACGCCCTGGTGTACGGGCTGTCCGGGCGCGGCACCGTCGGGGTCGAGCGGACCCCGTTCCAGGGCGGTCAGCTCGCCGTCTTCGGCGACGGCGACACCCTGACCATCGCCGCCGACCAGGCGCAGGACTCGCACGCGCCCGCGCTCGACGTGCTCGTCCTCGGCGGCCAGCCGATCCGCGAACCGGTCGCGCAGTACGGCCCGTTCGTCATGAACTCCCGCGCCGAGCTGGTGCAGGCGTTCGAGGACTTCCAGAGCGGACGCATGGGTGTGGTGCCGGTTTCTCGCTCTTAGGTTTTTGGTTTGGTTCGTACGGGTTCGCGGCTGACCTCGCTGGTAAGGCTG
>DAIPJR010000146.1:0-5681 GCA_036770165.1 Actinomycetes bacterium
CGAAGTCGGCCTCGGTCTCGCCGGGGAAGCCCACGATGATGTCCGTCGTGATCGCCGCGTCCGGCATGGCGGCACGCACGCGGTCGATGATCCCGAGGTACTTCTCCTGACGGTACGAGCGGCGCATGCGGCGGAGCACGTCGTCCGAACCCGACTGCAGCGGCATGTGCAGCTGGTGCATCACGTTGGGCGTCTGCGCCATGGCCTCGATCACGTCGTCGGTGAAGTCCTTGGGGTGCGGCGACGTGAAGCGCACGCGCTCGAGCCCGTCGATCTCGCCGCAGGCGCGCAGCAGCTTGGCGAACGCGCCCCGGTCGCCGACCTCCCCCCCGTAGGAGTTGACGTTCTGCCCCAGCAGCGTCACCTCGAGGGCGCCTTCGTCGACCAGGGCACGGATCTCGGCAAGGACGTCGCCGGGACGCCGGTCCTTCTCCGTACCGCGCAGCGACGGGACGATGCAGAACGTGCAGGTGTTGTTGCAGCCCACCGAGATGGCCACCCACGCCGCGTAGGCCGACTCGCGCCGCGTCGGCAGGGTCGACGGGAACACGTCCAGCGACTCGAGGATCTCGACCTGCGCCTCCTGCTCGACGCGCGCCCGTTCGAGGAGCACCGGCAGGGCGCCGATGTTGTGGGTGCCGAACACCACGTCGACCCACGGCGCGCGACGGGTGATCTCGCCCCTGTCCTTCTGCGCGAGGCAGCCGCCCACGGCGATCTGCATGCCCGGCGTCGCCGACTTCAGGGGAGCCAGGTGGCCGAGGTTGCCGTACAGCTTGTTGTCGGCGTTCTCGCGCACCGCGCAGGTGTTGAAGACGATCAGGTCTGGGGTCGCGCCGCCGGTCGCACGGACGTAGCCGGAGCCTTCGAGCAGCCCCGAGAGCCGCTCGGAGTCGTGCACGTTCATCTGGCACCCGTAGGTGCGGACCTCGTACGTGCGCGGGCTGCTCATCAGGAGATCAGGGTACGGGCTCGCGAGCGAGCGGCACCGCGCCACGTACGCTCGACGGATGTCCGGACCACTCCCGCACCTGCTGGCCAGCGCAGTCGTCCTCGACGCCGGGGGGACGCACACGCTGCTCGTCCGCGTCGGTGAGTACGGGCGGTGGGGCCTGCTCGGAGGCCACGTCGAGGGCGGCGAGCCGCTCGCGGAGGCCGCCCGCCGGGAGGTGCGCCAGCACGGCGGCATCTCGCAGTTCCGCGTGCTCGAGCCGCACCTGGCCGTCCAGCAGGACCTGCTCGACTGCGGGCACGGCGAGACCCGTCACGTCGACCACCTGTTCGCCGTCGTGGTCGACCCGGCCGAACCCGTCGAGGTGCTGTCGTCAGCCGACTCTGCCGAGGTGCGCCTCGGGTGGTTCGCGATGACCGACCTTCCGGAGCCGCTCGCCCCCGGGGTGCGGATGCACCTGCGGTCCGGCCTGCGGACCGCGCTCGGCGACTGAGCGGCGTACTGACCGAGCTGCTTGCCGACCGAGCTCAGCGGGCCAGCTCGGTGGCGCGGCTCTCGCGGACGACAGTGACCCGGATCTGGCCCGGGTAGGTCAGCTCTTCCTCGACCTGCTTGGCGATGTCCCTCGCCATCACCTGGGCGCCGATGTCGTCGACGACGTCGGGGAGCACCATCACCCGAACCTCGCGCCCGGCCTGCATCGCAAAGACGCGCTCGACCCCCTCGTGCGCCCGCGCGATCTCCTCGAGCCGCTGCAGCCGCTTCACGTACGACTCCAGGGACTCGCGACGCGCACCCGGGCGGCCGCCGCTGATCGCGTCGGCTGCCTGGGTGAGCACCGCCTCGAGGGTGCGCGGCTCGACCTCGTTGTGGTGCGCCTCGATCGCGTGAACGACGTCGTCGATCTCGCCGAAGCGCCGGGCCATCTCGGCGCCGATGATCGCGTGGCTGCCCTCGACCTCGTGGGTGAGCGCCTTGCCGATGTCGTGCAGCAGCGCGCACCGCTTCATCAAAACGACGTCGAGGCCCAGCTCGGCGGCCATCATGCCGGCCAGGTGGGCCGACTCGACGAGGTGCCCGAGCACGTTCTGCCCGTACGAGGTGCGGTAGCGCAGCCGGCCGAGGAGGACGACGAGCTCGTGGTGGAGGTCGGTGACCCCGACATCGACGAGGGCGTCCTCCGCGGCACGCAGGCACAGCTTCTCCACCTCGGACTTGGAGCGCTCGTGGACCTCCTCGATCCGGTGCGGGTGGATGCGACCGTCGAGGACGAGGGCTTCGAGGGTCAGCCGGCCGACCTCGCGGCGGACCGGGTCGAAGCAGGAGAGCAGGACCGCCTCTGGTGTGTCGTCGATGATCAGGTTGACGCCCGTGACCGCCTCGAACGCGCGGATGTTGCGTCCTTCGCGACCGATGATCCGGCCCTTCATCTCGTCGCTGGGCAGGTGGATCACAGTCACGACCGACTCCGCGGTCTGGTCGCTCGCGATCCGCTGGACGGCCATCGTGACGATCCGCCGGGCGCGGGCCTCGGCCTCTTCCTGAGCCTCGCGCTCGATCGCCCGGATGCTGTGCGCGGCCGACCTCTTGGCTTGGGTCTCGACCGCGGCGACGAGCTGGGCGCGGGCCTCGTCGGCGGTCATCTGGGCGACCCGCTCGAGCACCTTGCGGCGTTCGGCCTCGAGGTCGGACACGGCGCTCTCACGGTCGCCGAGCGCGGCCGCCTCCACGGTCAGCTCCTGCTCGTGCGCCTGCAGCCGGGTGCTCTCGGCGGCGACGCGTTCCTCCCGCTCGACCAGGCGCTGCTCGCGCCGCTCGAGCTCGAACCTCAGCTCCCGCAGCTCGTCCTTGAGGCTGAGCGTGTCGGCCTCGGCCTGGGCCAGGGCAGCCGTACGGGCCGAGACCGCCTCGTCGGTCCGTTGCTGCTCGACGGCACGGCCGGGGTCGATGGCCGGCGGCCGCCGCAGCAGCAGGACGACAACCACGGCCAGCAGGCCGGCGAGGACGACGAACGCGACCACGACGAGCGCACCTTCGGCTGAGATCACGGCGCGCTCCCCTCGTGCGGTCCCAGCAGGGCGCGAGCCGGGTCGGCCCGCCGGTCCGCCACCTGGTGCGCCGCTTGCTCACGCACGGCGTCGTCGCGGACCCGCACCGCACGCGGCGATGCTGGTCCCGCTCTGGACCAGCATCGAGGCCGCTGGTCGGGAGCCGGGTCAGGAAGTGCCCGGGGTGAGCCGGAGATGACCTGTCAGAAGTCGTGTCTGGAACAAACCTGCGTACGTGATGAACGGAACGTGTCCTGCCCTTGCAGGCTAGGCGTCTGTCGTACGTCCAGCAAGCAACCGAACGGCCGGGCCGGTCGGCCCCGTGCGTGTCTCAGTCCGCCGCGGTCTCCACGTCGAGGGCGGCGGCCTCGTCGCCGAGAGCCTCACGGACGACGCGCAGGGCGAGCGCAGGTGGGTAGCCCTTCCGGGCCAGCATCCCGCTGAGCCGGCGCAGCCGGGCGGCCGGCTCGAGCCGAGCGGTCGACGGCAGCCGTCGCGCCACCAGCTGCCGCGCGGTGGCCAGCTCCTGGTCGGGATCGAGGGTGTCCAGCGCCAGCGCAGCCGCCGGCTCGTCGACTCCCCGCTGGTGCAGCTCGTGGGACAGGGCCCGGCGAGCCAGCCCCCGTCCTCGATGGCGCGACTCCACCCAGGCCATCGCATAGGCGGCGTCGTCGATCAGCCCGACCTCCGTGAAGCGGTCCAGGACGGCTTCGGCCGCCTCGCCCGGAACTTTGCGTCTGGCCAGGACGGTGGCGAGCTGCGACCGGGTGCGCGGGGCCATCTCGAGCTGGCGCAGGCAGATCAGCCGGGCCACCTCGACCGGGTCCGCCTCCGGCCCGTCGGGGTCGGCGCCGGGCCGACGACCGGTCGGCATCGTCTGGCTCAGAAGTCGACCGGAGCCGGCACCGTCAGGTCGACATCGACATCGACCTCGGCGTCCAGCTTGGCGCCGACGCCGAGCTTCTCGAGGATGCGCTTCTCGATCTCGTTGGCCAGGTCGGGGTTGTCGCGAAGGAAGGCCCGCGAGTTCTCCTTGCCCTGCCCCAGCTGATCGCCTTCGTAGGTGTACCAGGCGCCGCTCTTGCGGACGATGCCGTGCTCGACCCCCATGTCGATCAGGCTGCCTTCACGCGAGATGCCCAGCCCGTAGATGATGTCGAACTCTGCCTGCTTGAACGGCGGGGCCACCTTGTTCTTGACGACCTTGACCCGGGTGCGGTTGCCGACGGCGTCTCCACCGTCCTTGAGCGTCTCGATCCGGCGGACGTCCAGCCGGACAGAGGCGTAGAACTTGAGCGCCTTGCCGCCCGTCGTGGTCTCGGGCGAGCCGAACATGACGCCGATCTTCTCGCGCAGCTGGTTGATGAAGATCATCGTGGTGCCGGTGTTGCTCAGCGCCCCCGTCATCTTCCGTAACGCCTGGGACATCAAGCGTGCCTGCAGGCCCACGTGGCTGTCGCCCATCTCGCCCTCGATCTCGGCGCGTGGCACCAGGGCCGCCACCGAGTCGATGACGATGATGTCGAGCGCACCGGACCGGATCAGCATGTCTGCGATCTCCAGCGCCTGCTCCCCGGTGTCGGGCTGGGAGACCAGCAACGCGTCGGTGTCGACTCCGAGCGCCTTGGCGTAGTCGGGGTCGAGCGCGTGCTCGGCGTCGATGAACGCCGCGATGCCGCCGCCTCGCTGGGCGTTGGCCACCGCGTGCAGCGCCACCGTCGTCTTGCCGGAGGACTCCGGTCCGTAGATCTCGACGACCCGCCCGCGCGGGAGCCCACCGATGCCGAGCGCCACGTCGAGGGCGATCGAACCGGTCGGGATCACCTCGATGGGCACCCTGGCCTCGTCACCCAGTCGCATGACCGAGCCCTTGCCGAACGATCGCTCGATCTGCGCGAGCGCCGCGTCGAGAGACTTCTCGCGGTCAACAGCTGCCATGCGTGGCCACCCCTATCGGAAACCGGTCGGTCGAAACGGAAGAGACGGAGAACAGAAGAACCGAAGAACGCTCAGAACCTAGGCCGGATGTCCGACAGCTCCCAGCCCGTACGCCTCGCCTGTGGACGACTTGCGACGTCCGGCACGTTGTGGACACTAGGTCGAACGTCTGTTCGAATCCAGTACCGACACGCGGCGCGTCTGGTGTCAGCGTCGGACCGACGGGAGCTCGAGGTGCGCGGCCACCGCGCGCCAGACGTTCTTGACGGGGTCACCCTGCTCGAGGGCGGCCAGCGCCGTACGCCCGGCCAGCTCGGACAGCACGGTGTCCTTGGCCCACGAGCGCGAGTAGGCGGCGCCGAGCTCGTCGTCCATCCGTTGCCAGAACTCGGTGAGACGCACGATCGGGAGGCTACCTCGCGCCACTGTCGGCGGCTCAGGAGAGGATGACCTGCGATGCCCCGATCACCGGTCGACCAGCCCACCGCGAGCGATCCGCTCGAGGTGTTCTCGGCTGCCACGCGCGCCTGGTTCCGCGGCGCGTTCGCCGCACCGACCGCCGCGCAGGCGGGTGCCTGGGCCGCAGCCGCCACCGGGCGCGACGCGCTGGTGGTCGCCCCGACCGGGTCGGGCAAGACGCTCGCCGCGTTCCTGTGGTCCCTCGACCGCCTCGCCGCCGGTCCGCCACCGGACGATCCGAGGCGGCGCTGCCGCGTCGTCTACGTCTCCCCGCTCAAGGCGCT
>DAIPJR010000147.1:0-5667 GCA_036770165.1 Actinomycetes bacterium
GGGGCGCACGATGAACCACACCCCGCCGAGCACGGTCAGCGCCGTGAGCGCCGCGACGACCGGTACCCCCAGGCGATCGGTCGTCGGGTCGGCGCGGTTCACCAGTGCGAGGGCGACCGGGTTGTACGCGGCGACAGCGATCGCCGTCACGCCAGCAGTGATCGACAGCCGGCGTGAGACGTCCATCGGCTGGTTCCTCCGCCCTGACCGCGTGCGTACGCGTTCCCACGTGGATCATCGGGTGGCCGGGACCCGGCCTTGACCACCGAGGCCGCCGGGCTCAGCGGGCTCCGAGGGGCCCGTCGGTCAGCGCGCGCAAGAGGTCGGGCAGGTCGGCGACCGGCAGCCGGAACGTGCCCGTGCACTCGGCCTCCCGCCACATGCTGATGACCACGACGGCGTCGCTGCCGTGCCAGCTGACGCGCAGGGTGCGGCCCTGGCCTCGTACGTCCTCGAAGACCTCGCCGTGGGTCGGCAGGGCCGGGGTACCGGGTACCCGCAGCACGACCACGTCTCCCATGCCTCGATCGTGCCCGTACAACGCGTCGCGGTCCAGTGAATGGCCGAACCTCCGCCAACCGGTGCGTGCGAGGATTCGCGCATGACGACCGCACTGGTGACGTTCACGGTGGCGGCTGCGCTCATCGTGCTGCTGCCGGGGCCGGACACCCTGGTCGTCCTGCGCAACCTGCTCAGGCACGGGCGCCGCCGTGCGGTCCTCACCGTCGCCGGCGTCCTGTCCGGGCTGACGGTGTGGGTGCTCGCCGCCGCGCTCGGCCTGTCCGCGGTGCTGCGCGCCAGCTCCGACGCCTACGCCGCGCTGCGGATCGCGGGCGCCTGCTACCTGCTCTGGCTCGGCATCCAGTCGCTGCGGGCGCGCCGGACGGCCTTCGGTACCCCCGCGGAGCTGGCCGCCGACGGGTCGGGGCCGCCGCGTCGCGGCCTGCTCGGGACCGGCTACGGCGCCGGCCTTGCCACCGACCTGCTGAACCCGAAGGTCGGCGTCTTCTTCGTCACGTTCCTGCCCGGCTTCGTCCCGCACGGTGCCTCGGTCGGCGTGGTCTCGCTCGTGCTCGGGGCGGTGTTCATCGTCGAGACGGCGATCTACTTCACGGTCCTGCTGCTGCTGGCCGGCCGCATCACGGCCTGGATGCACAACCCCCGGGTCCAGCGGCGCCTCGACCGGGCGACCGGGCTGGTCCTCATCGGCTTCGGCCTGAGGCTCGCGGTCGAGCCCTGATGCCCGAGCTGCCGGAGGTCGAGTCGCTCGTCGTGTTCCTGCGCCAGCATGCCGTCGGGCGCGTGGTGGCCCGCGTCGACGTGGCGGCGATCAGCGCATTGAAGACGTACGACCCGCCCGTCACGTCGCTGGCCGGGCTGACGGTGACGGACGTGCAGCGGCACGGCAAGTTCCTCGACCTCGATGTCGACGGGCTGCACCTAGTCGTGCACCTCGCCCGGGCCGGCTGGCTGCGCTGGAAGGACGCGCTGCCCACGGCGCCGCCCAGTCCGAGCGGCAAGAACCCGTTGGCACTGCGGGTCCATCTCGACGACGGCTCCGGCTTCGACCTCACCGAGGCGGGTACCCGCAAGAAGCTGTCGGTCTACGTCGTACGCGACCCGGCGGAGGTGCCGGGCATCGCCCGTCTCGGGCCCGACCCGCTCGCCGACGACTTCACGGTCGAGGCGCTGGGCGCGATCCTGGCCGCCCACGGCCGGGCTCAGCTGAAGGGCGTGCTGCGCGACCAGTCGGTCATTGCGGGCATCGGCAACGCCTACTCCGACGAGATCCTTCACGTCGCCCGGATGTCACCGTTCAAGCCGGCCAGCTCCCTGGCTGCCGAAGAGCTGCTGACCCTGCATACCGCGATCCGCGAGACCCTCGAGGACGCAGTACGTCGCTCCGCCGGGCTCGCCGCGGGCGACCTCAAGGCCGAGAAGAAGTCGGGGCTGCGGGTCCACGCGCGTACCGGCCTGCCGTGCCCGGTCTGCGGCGACACGGTGCGCGAGGTGTCGTTCGCCGACTCGTCGCTGCAGTACTGCCCGACCTGCCAGACCGGCGGCAAGCCGCTCGCCGACCGCAGGCTGTCCCGGCTGCTCAAGTAGCGGTCCGGCCCATCGAGCCCATCGAGCCGATCGAGAGGAACCACGTGTTCGGAGCCCCAGACGTGCCGACCGTCGCCGCCACGGCAGTCGCCCCCGCGGCCGTGCTGCTCGACGTCCGCGAGCAGGCCGAGTGGGACGACGCGCACGTCGCCGGCTCCCTCCACATCCCCATGAGCCAGCTCGTGCAGCGGGTCGGCGAGGTGCCGGCGGGCGTCCCCCTGGCCGTCCTCTGCCACTCGGGCCATCGCTCCGCCCAGGTGACCGCGTGGCTGGTCCAGCAGGGGTACGACGCGGCCAACGTCGACGGTGGCATCGTGGCGTGGGCGCAAGCCGGCCTGCCGCTGGAGTAGGTCAGCCGGCGGCGACGATCACCACGGCGGTGCCGTACGCGACGATCTCCTGGTAGCCGCCGCCCACCTCGTTGGAGTCGAACCGCATCGCGAGGACCGCGTTGGCGCCGCGCGCCTGCGCCGCGTCGACGAGCCGTTCCATGGCCTCGTCGCGAGTCTGCTGCAGCTGCTTCGTGAGTCCCTTCAGCTCGCCGCCGACGAGGGACTTCAGGCCTGCTCCGAGCTGGGCGCCGACGTTGCGCGAGCGCACGGTCAGGCCGGTCACCTCGCCGAGCACCCGGTCCACCCGCCAGCCGGGTACGTCGTTCATGGTCGAGACGAGCAGGGCCATGTTCTCCTCCTGTTCGGCAACGCGCCATCGCGTCCGTAGCGGCAAATCCTCCCAGACGTGCCAGGCTTGACCCTCGTGGTCCACGTCGTCGCGCATCGTGGCGCGTCCGTCGATGCAGCCGAGCACACGCTCGCCGCCTATCGCCGGGCCGTCGAGGTCGGAGCCGACGCCCTCGAGTGCGACGTGCGGCTCACCGCTGACGGCGTCCTGGTCTGCGTGCACGACCGCAAGGTGGACCGCACGTCGAACGGCCGCGGCGTCGTCTCCACCCTCGAGCTGGCCGACCTGGAGCGGCTGGACTTCGCCTCGTGGCGCGGCGTCGACTCGCCGCTGACCGATGCCGAGGGTGGCGTCCTCACCCTCGACGCGCTGCTCGCCTACCTCGCCGACTGCGGGCGTACGGTCGAGCTGGCCATCGAGACCAAGCACCCCACCCGCTACGCCGGGCTCGTCGAGCGGCGCCTCGTCGAGACTCTGGACCGGTACGGGCTGGCGCACCCGCGGGTCGGAGACCGGGTTCCCGTACGTGTCATGAGCTTCTCCTGGCTGTCCTTGCGCCGCATGCGCGAGCTGGCCCCCAGCATCACCCCCGTCTACCTGATGGACCGCGTACCGCTGCGGATGTGGGACGGTTCGCTGCCCCTCCACGTGAGCATCGCCGGACCCAGCATCGCCATCCTGCGGGCGCACCCGCGCTACGTCGAACGCGTCCACCGGTACGGCGGGACGGTGCACGCGTGGATCGTCGACGAGCCCTCCGACGTCGACCTCTGCCTCCGGCTCGGTGTCGACGCGATCATCACCAACCGGCCCGCCGAGGTGCTCGCGCGGGCCTACCACCACGAGATCTCGTCGACCGGATAGTCCGCGACACGGGCGCTCGGGGGTCGACTCGCGGTTTCGGAGCGGCCAACATTGGGCATGACGGGGGGCGCGAGGAGACACACTCGAGGTGGGGAGCCAGTCTGTGACGACAGGGCGCCCGGCATGGGCCCGGCCGACGACCCGGTCGGTGGAGCTGCCGTTCGTCCTGAGCAGCGTGCGTGAGGCCCGACGGGCCGTTTCGCAGGAGCTGGCCGAGGCCAAGGTGACCGACTCCGAACGCGGCGACGTGCTCGTCGTGCTGTCCGAGCTGCTCGGCAACTCCGTCCGTCACGCGCGGCCGCTGGAGAACGGGCGGGTCCGCGTCCTCTGGCGGGTCAACGACGTCGAGGTCGAGGTCGCGGTGGCCGACGGCGGCGCCCTGACGCTGCCGAGGGCGGAGCGGCCACCGTTCGCGGCGCTGTCTGGCCGGGGGCTCGGAATCGTCGACGCGCTGGCGGAGTCATGGGGCGTCGAAGGAGCCGGGACGAACAACCAGCTGGTGTGGGCGGTCGTCCCGCGGCCGTCGTCCTCCGGCGGCATCTGACCGGTTCGGCCAGGGCCCGCGCGGCCGGTACGGTTGCGCCCCATGGGCAAGGCACGCAACACGTCTCCATCCGTACCTTCGAAGCGTGTCGTCGAGGGCGACGTCCCCGTCGTGGGCGGCCGGGAACCCTGCCCCTGCGGTTCGGGTCGCCGGTACAAGGCCTGCCACGGCCGGTCCGCCGCGCGCGCGGCCGACGCGCTGGTCCTCCGGCCGTTCGAGGGGCTGCCCGGCGAGTGTGACTGGGTCGCGCTGCGCGAGATCGTGCCGGCGGCGACGGCGCCGCTCGCCATGACCGGTGCCTACGCGGGTCGCACCGCCACGCTGTCCACCGTGCTGCCGATGGCCGCGCCGGCGATGGTGCGGCTCGACGGTGCCGTCTACGTCGGCCTGCAGGTGCCGGGAGGCTCCGGCGACGCGAGCCGCGACATCGCTGCAGCGCTGCTGACGGCGCTCGACGGCTCGCCGGGCACCATCGTTCCCGGTGGCACGATGCCCGGGCCGGGGCCGCGCCTGCAGGACGTCCTCGACCTCTCGGCCTCGCTCGCCGTGACCGTGCGGGAGGGCTTCGAGTACTGGATCGAGGGCGTGGTCGTCGACGACCGGGACGCCGACGTGGCGGAGTCGCTCGAGCGCGCGAACGCAGGGGTCGTACCAACGGTACGGCTGGTCAGCGTGTCCGCTGCGTACTGGGCCGGGATGCCGGAGCGGGCCACCGTGCGCTGGGTGCTGCCGGAGGACGAGGAGCCGCTGCTCGACGCGCTCGCCCGCCTGCATGCCGGCGGAGGCCTCCCGCTGGGGGCTGGCACGCGCTTCATCGGTACTTTCCGCGCGCACGGCCTGCTGGTCCCGGTGTGGGACCTGCCGGTCGACACCCGCGCCGACGACGTCGAGGACGCTGCGGCCGCCTTCCGTACGCGCCTCGACGACGCGCTCACCGACTCCACCGCGCTGACGACCGCGGAGCGGCACGCGCGCTCCGGACTGCTCACCCGGCAGCTGACGCTGCGCTGAACGGGTACCGGCCCTGCGCTGATCGCGCACGGGCGCTCACGGTGGGTACTGGTTCCTGTGAATTTCGCCCACCTGCTTTGCCAGGGGGCGGGTCGTGGCTAGGCTGTGCCGAGTCCGAGCGTCACTGCATCCCCCGTCGGTGACGCTCGGACTTCTTCATGTCCGGCCCTGCCCGCCGTGCCCGTGGGAGCGCGACCAACCTGTTGGCTCCCGGGGGCGCGTGTCGTCTGCTGGGGTCCTGGTACTACTAGTCGACACGTCCCCTTCGTGCGGCGGCCGTTGCGCTTCGGGGCGGGCGCGATCTGGTGCTGCCGGGGCAACCGCAAGTCGCGCCCAGGTGTTCGCCGCCGCGCACTTGGCGGGCCCGTGTCGTCTGCTGGGGTCCCGGTACCTCTAGTCGACACGCCTTCTTCGATCCACCGAGTCCGCGGTCGGCGGAGCATGTCTGATCTGCGTCATGG
>DAIPJR010000316.1:0-1824 GCA_036770165.1 Actinomycetes bacterium
GTCGACATCATCTTGACCAACAACGGCTACTCGGTGGTCAACCTCGGCATCAAGCAGCCGATCAACGCGATCCTCGAGGCGGCCGAGCAGAACGCCGCCGACGTGATCGGCATGTCCGGCCTGCTCGTCAAGTCGACCATGATCATGAAGGAGAACCTCGAGGAGATGAACCAGCGGGGGATCTCCACCCGCTGGCCGGTGATCCTCGGCGGTGCCGCCCTTACGCGGGCCTACGTCGAGCAGGACCTCGCCGCCCTGTACGAGGGGGAGGTGCGCTACGCGCGCGACGCCTTCGAAGGGCTACGGCTCATGGACGCCGTGGTGGCGCACAAGGCGGCGGTGGCCTCCGGCGCGGCCGGGGCGGCCTCGCTGGCCGACGCGCTCCCCGCGAGGCGCGAGCGACGGGTGCGCGCCGTACCGATCCGGCCCGACGAGACGGCCCTGGAGGACCTGCCCGCCCGCTCCGACGTGGCCCTCGACAACGAGGTGCCGACGCCACCGTTCTGGGGCGACCGCGTCGTCAAGGGCATACCGCTCGCCGACTACTCCGCCTACCTCGACGAGCGCGCCCTGTTCCTCGGGCAGTGGGGACTGAAGCCGACCCGCGGCGCCGACGGCGTGGGCTACGACGAGCTCGTCGAGACCGAGGGCCACCCGCGGCTGCGTATGTGGCTCGACCGCATCAAGACCGAGAACCTGCTCGAGGCCGGCGTCACGTACGGGTACTTCCCGTGCGTGAGCGAGGGCGACGACCTCGTGATCCTCCGCGACCCGGGCGACATCGACTCGGCGGAACGCTGCCGCTTCACCTTCCCCCGGCAGCGCCGCGACCGGCACCTGTGCCTCTCGGACTTCTTCCGGCCGCGCTCGTCCGGCCAGGTCGACGTCGTGTCCTTCACCGTCGTCACGATGGGCAACCGGGTGTCCGAGGCGACCGCCAAGCTGTTCGCCGAGAACGCCTACCGCGACTACCTCGAGCTGCACGGCCTCTCGGTCCAGCTGACCGAGGCGCTGGCCGAGTACTGGCACGCGCGGATCCGCGGCGAGATCGGCTTCTCCGGCGAGGACGACCCGGCGCTGGACGCGGTGTTCCGCCAGGGCTACCGCGGCTCGCGCTACTCCTTCGGCTACCCGGCCTGCCCCGACCTCGAGGACCAGACCAAGCTGCTCGACCTCCTGCACCCCGACCGCATCGGCGTCGAGCTCTCCGAGGAGTTCCAGCTGCACCCCGAGCAGTCGACGTCGGCGATCATCGCCCATCACCCCGAGGCCAAGTACTTCAATGCCGGCTGACCCTCTGCCGGCTGACCCTCAGCCCCACCCGCTCGCCGCCGTCTTGTTCGACATGGACGGGCTGCTCGTGGACACCGAGCACTCCTGGGGGGTGGCCGAGGTCGCCGTCATGTCGTGGCTGGGTCACCCGTACTGGTCCGAGGAGGAGCAGGGGCAGATGCTCGGGGGCCCGATCTCCCGGGTAGCCGAGTACATGAAGACGGTCAGCGGGAGCGACCTGGCGGCCGACGAGATCGAGGAGAAGATCGTCCAGACGATGGCCGACCTCCTGCGCGGCGGGGCTGACCACCGGCCGGGTGCGGCGCGCCTGCTCGACGACCTCGTCGCCCACGGCGTGCCGTGCGCCCTGGTGTCGTCGTCGCCACGCAACCTCGTCGACGCGGTTCTCGCCTCGGTCGGCGGCGGGCACTTCACGACGACTATCGCCGGCGACGAGGTCGCCCGCACCAAGCCGTTCCCCGACCCGTACCTGCTGGCCTGCACCCGGCTCGGCGTCGAACCGGCGCACACGGTGGTCCTGGAGGACAGCCC
>DAIPJR010000317.1:0-1823 GCA_036770165.1 Actinomycetes bacterium
GGCAGGTCACCTGGGCAGTCGACCCCGCGCTCGGAGTCGCGGTCCACCCCGCGACCGAGCAGGAGCAGCGGCGTCGTGCTCACGGGTTCACCTCTCGCGTCGCGCGCGGGCATCGCCTCGATCGTCCCACGGGGCCGGCGGCAACGGCGGGGCGCTCCCCTGCGTACGGTGGCCGCCATGCGCGTGCTGGTCGCTCCTGACTGCTTCACCGGTACGTTGACCGCGCCCCAGGCGGCGGAGGCGATCGCGGCCGGCTGGCGGCGTTCGGATGCCGGTGCCACGCTCGATCTGGCCCCGATGTCGGACGGCGGACCGGGGTTCGTCGAGGTCCTCGAACGCTCGGTCGGCGGTCGGCTGGTCGCCACCGAGGTCTCGGGCCCGCTCGGAAGCCCGGTGCTGGCCGAGCTGCTGCTGGCCGACGACGGCACGGCGTACGTCGAGGCGGCTGCCGCGTGCGGGCTCGCCCGCATCCCTGAAGGCGAGCGGGACGCCATGTCCGCCTCGACCGAAGGCGTCGGCGACCTGCTCCGGGTCGCGCTCGAGGAAGGCGCCAGCCGGGTGGTGGTCGGGGTCGGCGGTACGGCCTCGACCGACGGCGGACGGGGGTGCGTCGAGCGGTTCGGCGGCGTCGGTCGCTGGCCGTCCGGGGTCGACCTCCTGGTCGCTACCGACGTCGACAACCCGCTGCTCGGTTCGGGTGGCGCTGCTGCCGTGTACGGCCCGCAGAAAGGTGCCGACCGCACCCAGGTCGCCCTCCTCGAGCAGCGGTTGACCGAGTGGGTCGCAGCGACCGGGGGTCGGGCGGAAGCCCCAGGTGCGGGCGCGGGAGGTGGCCTCGGCTACGGCCTGATGCTGCTCGGTGGCCGCCGAGTCTCCGGCGTCCAGACCGTGCTGGAGGCCCTGCGGCTCGAGGAGCGGGCCGCGGCGGTGGACCTCCTGCTCACCGGTGAAGGCTCCTTCGACGCCACGTCCCTGCAGGGCAAGGTGCCGCGCGGCGTCGCGTGGGTGGCGCAGCGAAGCGCACGGCCGTGCGTCGTTCTCGCCGGGCGTGTCCAGGTCGGGCGCCGGGAGTTCGCGGCGGCCGGCATCGACGCGGCTTACTCGATCGAGGAGAGCGCAGGCTCGCCGGCGGCAGCGAGGGCTGAGCCGGCGGCGCGGCTCGCGGACCTCGCCGAGCGCGTGGCCCGCAGCTGGGCGCCACGCCGGTGACGGGTGTGTCACCATGGGACCCGGAACAAACCTGCCCTGGCCCGGTGTTGGCCAGAGCATCGGCATACCTCGAGGAGTTGCAGCCATGACGATTCAGGACGAGACCGTCACCGACGGGATCCTCCTCACCGACACCGCCGCGACCAAGGTCAAGGCGCTGCTCGACCAGGAGGGCCGCGACGACCTGGCCCTGCGCATCGCGGTGCAGCCGGGTGGCTGCTCGGGTCTTCGCTACCAGCTCTTCTTCGACGAGCGCTCGCTCGACGGCGACCTCGTGAAGGACTTCGGCGGCGTCAACGTGGTCGTCGACCGGATGAGCACGCCCTACCTCGCCGGCGCCACGATCGACTTCGTCGACACCATCGAGAAGCAGGGCTTCACCATCGACAACCCCAACGCCGGCGGCTCCTGCGCCTGCGGTGACTCCTTCCACTAACCGCGCGTAGTCGTCCGAGGCGATTCCCCGTAGGGGAGTCGCCTCGACGCATGTCTGGGCGCCAGACTTCCGGCATGCACGCACGCCCGTCTCACCGGTACGCGTCGGCGACAGCGTCCGTGCTGCTGGTCGTCTCGGCAGCTGCCGGCCTCAGTGCCGCGGGGCCTGGGACGGCAGC
>DAIPJR010000148.1:0-5644 GCA_036770165.1 Actinomycetes bacterium
CCTTCAGCGGCATCGTGAGCGACAGCCCGACCCACTCCGGCCCAAGTCCGGCCACGAAGCCCGCCAGCCCCTCGGCCGTGCACTCCTGCGCGTCGTACGTCCAGGGCAGGCCCAGGTGGGCGTATGCGGCCCGGTGCAGGGCCGGGGACAGCGAGTGGGCGATCGGCGACCCGAGGACCGCTGCCCTCCGGACCGCCGCCTCCCGGACCGCCGCCGTCATCCCCCGTTGGCCGTGAGCTCGGCCTTGAACTGGAGGAACTGCGCGTACGAGTTGGTGAACTTGGTCAGGCCGGTCTTCGGGTTGACCGTGATCCAGTAGATCCAGTTGCCCGTGGCGGGCGCCAGCACGGCGCTCAGCGCCGCCTCCCCCGGCGAGTTGATCGGTCCCGGTGGCAGCCCGGCTACCAGGTAGGTGTTGTACGGCGACGGCGTCGCGATGTCCGTGAGGGACAGCTTCTCGGTGTTGTTCTTGAGGACGTAGTTGACCGTCGAGTTGAGCTGCAGCTTCATGTGGATGGCGAGCCGGTTCATGATCGCGCGGGCGATCTTGGGGAAGTCCGCGGGCTGGCCCTCCGCCTGCACGATGCTGGCCACGATGACCACCTGGTACGGCGTGAGGTGCACGGCCTTGGCCCGGGTGACCAGGTCGACGCTGGTCGCAGCCTGCCCGAACCGCTTGACCATGGCCGTGAGCACGCCGGTGGCGGTGTTGCCCGGCTCGGCGTCGTAGGTCGCGGGGAACATGAACCCCTCGGCGTTGCCGCGCGCGTACGCGGGCAGTCCCAGCGCGGCCGGGTGGGCCAGCACCGCCATCAGGTCGGCGACCGGGATGTGCGTGCCCTTGGAGAGCACCTGGATCATCGCGTCCAGCCGCATCCCCTCCGGGATCACGACCCGGGTCGAGATGCGCGCGTTCGGGTCCAGGAGCAGCGCCAGCGCCGACGATGCGCTCATCTGGAAGTGCAGCTTGTAGCTGCCCGGCTGGATGTCCTGCCCGTTGGGGTCGGCGGACGCCACCGCGACGAACGCCGAGGCGCTGCGCACGACGTCGGCCTTCTCGAGTGCGGCGCCGATCACGTCCAAGTTGTCGCCGACGCGTACCTGGACGATCACCTGGCCGTGTCCCGAGCCGACGTAGTCGGGCGACGTGGAGAACCACCGCACGACGGCCAGCACCAGGACCGCCACCAGCGCG
This sequence comes from Actinomycetes bacterium, assembly GCA_036770165.1. Taxonomy (GTDB): domain Bacteria; phylum Actinomycetota; class Actinomycetes; order Prado026; family Prado026; genus JANYIP01. The sequence continues at coordinate 1,196 of DAIPJR010000148.1, forward strand.
ACGATCACCGTGGCCGCGACGAGCACGGCCACGCCACCGCGGACGCGGCCCGGACGCCGGTTGCGCGACTCCTCGGTCACCGTGGTCATGCCTAGCCCGAGCTGGCTCATGCCTCACCCTGGTCTGCGGAGATCGGGACGCCCGGAGGGATACCGGTGGAACGCTCGGCGTCGAGGGCGTTCTGGAGAATGATGACAGCAGCGGCCTGGTCGACCACCGCACGGTGCCGCCTGCCGGGCAGACCGGCGTCGTGCAGCGCCCGCGTTGCCCCGACCGTGGACAGCCGCTCGTCGACCATCCGTACGGGTACGGGGACCCGCTCGGCGAGCCTTCGGGCGAACTCCTTGGCGGTGCCGGCCGCCCGACCCTCGGCACCCGAGAGGGACACCGGCAGGCCGACTACGAGCTCCACCGCGGCGTACTCGTCGGCGAGCTCGACCAGCCGCGCGACGTCGTGGGACCCCCGGCGGACGGTCTCGACCGGAGTGGCGATCGACCCCTGCGGGTCGCAGACCGCCACGCCGATGCGCACCGAGCCGACGTCGATCCCGAGGCGGGAACCCTGCCTCATCGGGGGGCCTGCCTCATCGGGAAACCTGCCGCATCATGACCCCAGCATCGCGCGCACGTCGGCCACCGCACGGGCGAAGTCGTCGGCGTCGCCGCTGCCCGCGCCCTGTGCGACGTCGTCCCGGCCGCCACCCTTGCCACCCAGCGCGCGGGCGAGCACGGTCATGACGCCACCGGCTCCCGCGCCGCGCGCCGCCGCCGCCGCGTCGGACGCGACCACGAGGGCGAGCTGGTCACCCTCCCCTGGTGCCCCGAGGACGACGACCGACGGGCCGGCCGCCTGCGCCCGACCCCGGATGTCGAGGGCGAGGCTGCGCGCGTCACCGGGGCGGATGCCGGCCGGCAGCAGCTCGGCCACCAGACCCACGCCGTCGACCTCGGTGCGCCGCGCGGCGAGCTCGGCACCCTGCGCGAGCACGGCAGAGGCGCGCACCCGGTCGATCTCGCGCTCGGCGTCCTTGAGTCGCTGGAGCAGGCCGTCGACGCGCTCGGGCAGCTCTTCGGGACGCGCCTTGAGCGCCTCCGACAGCTGGCCGACCAGCAGGTGCTCCCGGGCGAGGAAGCGGTAGGCGTCGAACCCGACGAGTGCCTCGACCCGGCGTACGCCGGCCGCCACGGACGACTCCCCGAGCAGCTTGACGACACCGAGCTCACCCGTACGGTGCATGTGCGTACCGCCGCAGAGCTCGCGAGCCCACTCCCCGACGCTGACCACGCGCACCCGGTCGCCGTACTTCTCGCCGAACAGCGCCATGGCCCCGGAGGCGACGGCGTCGGCCTGGCTCATGATCTGCGCGGTCACCTCGAGGTCGCCGAGGAGCACCTCGTTGACCCGCTGCTCCACGTCGGCAAGCACCGACGACGGCACCGCCGACGGGTTCGGGAAGTCGAAGCGCAGCCGGCCCGGCGAGTTCTCGGACCCCATCTGCGTCGCGGTCTCGCCGAGCGCCTCGCGGAACGCCTTGTGGACCATATGGGTGGCCGTGTGTGCTCGCGAGATGGCCAGCCGGCGTTCGACGTCGACGCGACCCTCCGCCCCCTGGCCGACGACCACCTCCCCGTCGAGGACCCGCGCCCGGTGGACGGTCAGGCCGCGGACCGGGCTCTGCACGTCGAAGACCTCGAGCATCGTGCCGTTGCCGAGCGTGATCACGCCCTCGTCGGCGAGCTGACCACCACCCTCGGCGTAGAACGCGGTGCGGTCGAGGACCACTTCCACGTCGCTGCCGGCCGGCGCCGAGTCGACGGGCGCGCCGTCGACCAGCACACCGCGAACCGTACCCTCGCTCGTCAACGCGTCGTAGCCGGTGAAGTCGGTGGGTCCGACCGAGTCGACCAGCTCCCGGTAGGCGGTCAGGTCGGCGGCGCCGCCCTTGCGTGCCTTGGAGTCGGCCTTGGCCCGCTGCCGCTGCTCCTGCATCAGCCGCCGGAAGCCCTCGGTGTCGACCTGCAGGCCCTTCTCCCCGGCCATCTCCAGGGTCAGGTCGATCGGGAACCCGTACGTGTCGTGCAGCTTGAAGGCGACGTGCCCGGGCACCTGCGACCCGTCGACGCTGTCGCCCTGCCCCACCCCCCCGACATCGTCGGTGAGCTGGATGAACAGCTTCTCGCCCTGCGTCAGGGTCGTGAGGAACGACTCCTCCTCCGCGACGCACACCGCCCGGATCCGGTCGGCCCGCTCGGCCAGCTCGGGGTACTGCGGGGCCATCGCGGCGATGCTGACGTCGGCCAGCGCTCCGAACACCGGCTCGTGGGCACCCAGCAACCGCATCGAGCGCACGGTCCGTCGCATGATCCGCCGCAGCACGTAGCCGCGGCCCTCGTTGCCGGGGGTGACCCCGTCGCTGATCAGCATCACCGCCGTACGCGCATGGTCGGTGACGATGCGCAGGCGCACGTCGTCGTCGTGCTCGACGTGGTAGGCCCGCCCGGTCAGCTCGCTGGCGCGGTCGAGGATCGCCCGGCTGGTGTCGATCTCGTACAGGTTGTCGACGCCCTGCAGCACCGACGCCATGCGTTCCAGACCCATGCCGGTGTCGATGTTCTTGGCCGGAAGGTCGCCGAGGATCGGGAAGTTCTCCTTGTCGGCGCCCGGTCCGCGCTCGTACTGCATGAAGACGAGGTTCCAGATCTCGAGGTAGCGCTCCCCGTTGACCGCCGGGCCGCCCTCCTCGCCGTAGTCGGGGCCGCGATCGTAGTTGATCTCCGAGCACGGCCCGCACGGGCCAGGGACGCCCATGGACCAGAAGTTCTCGAGCTTGCCGAGCCGCTGGATGCGCTCGAGGGGGACGCCGATCTGCTGGTGCCAGATGTCCGCGGCCTCGTCGTCGTCCAGGTAGACGGTGATCCACAGCCGGTCCGGCTCGAGGCCGTAGCCGCCGTCGGCAATGGGCGTGGTGAGCAGCTCCCACGCGAGGTGGATCGCCCGCTCCTTGAAGTAGTCGCCGAAGGAGAAGTTGCCGCACATCTGGAAGAACGACGCGTGCCTCGTGGTCTTGCCGACCTCTTCGATGTCGAGGGTGCGCACGCACTTCTGCACGCTGGCCGCACGCGGGTAGGGAGCGACCTGCTCGCCCAGGAAGTACGGCTTGAACGGGACCATGCCGGCGTTGACCAGGAGCAGCGTGGGGTCGGGAGCGATCAGGGACGCCGACTCCACGACGGTGTGCCCGCGCTCGGCGAAGAAGCGCAGGAAGCGGCTCCGGATCTCGGCTGACTGCATGCTCACGAGCCTACCGGCGGGTCGACCGGGATCCCGCGGACGATGCGGCGCAGGCGGGCAAGGCGCTCCGCCAGCTCGCGCTCGGCGCCGTGCTCGGTCGGCGCGTAGTAGTCGCGGCCGACGACGACGTCCGGCGGGTACTGCTGCGTGGCGACACCGTGCGGGTGGTCGTGGGCGTACTGGTAGCCCGTCCCGTGGCCGAGCTTCTTGGCGCCCGCGTAGTGGGCGTCGCGCAGGCCGGACGGTACCGGTCCGACCCGCCCCTCCCGCACGTCGGCCGTGGCCGCGCCGATCGCGGTCGTGACCGCGTTGGACTTGGGCGCGAGCGACAGGGCGATGACCGCCTGCGCCAGCGTGAGGCGCCCCTCGGGCAGCCCGATCAGCTGCACCGCCTGGTAGGCGGCGACGGCCGTCAGCAGCGCCGTCGGGTCGGCCAGCCCGATGTCCTCCGAGGCCAGGATGATCAGCCGTCGCGCGATGAACCTCGGGTCCTCGCCAGCCTCCATCATCCGCGCCAGGTAGTGCAGCGCAGCGTCGACGTCGCTGCCCCTGACGCTCTTGATCAGCGCACTCGTGACGTCGTAGTGCTGGTCGCCGTCCCGGTCGTACCGCACGGCCGCCCGGTCGACCGCCCGCTCGACGTCACCGGCGTCGATCTCCGTACGGCCCGCGCCCTGCGCTCCGCCGGCGGCAGCCTCCAGCGCCGTGAGCCCCCACCTGGCGTCGCCGGCCGAGAGGCGGGTGAGCTGCTCCATCGCGTCGTCGGTCACCGTCAGGCCGGCGGGCGCGAGTCCCCGATCGTCCTTGACGGCCCGCTCGAGGAGCGTACGCACGTCGCCCTCGTCGAGCGCGCGCAGCGTCACCAGCAGGCTGCGGGACAGCAACGGCGCCACGATGCTGAAGCTGGGGTTCTCGGTCGTAGCGGCGACCAGCGTGACCCAGCCGTTCTCGACCGCCGGCAGCAGCGCGTCCTGCTGGGTCTTGGAGAACCGGTGGACCTCGTCGACGAACAGGACCGTCCCACGCCCCGACGTGCCGAGCTCCCGGCGCGCGTCGTCGATGACCGCGCGCACGTCCTTGACCCCCGCCGTCACCGCGGACAGCTCCACGTAGCGCCGGCCGCCGGCCTGGGCCACCAGGTGCGCGAGGGTCGTCTT
>DAIPJR010000149.1:0-5577 GCA_036770165.1 Actinomycetes bacterium
GGCCGTCTTCGTTGGCATCAAGGTGACGGGTTCGAACGGTTCGGCAGCCTCACGGACCAGCGCGGGAGCCGCGTCGTCGTCCGAAGCGCTCGCACTGACCAGGAGCGGGACCGCCTACACGACCGCGTCGCTCTCGGCCGACGTCCAGAAGCTGGTGGCCCACAAGCTGCCGCCGGCGGCGGGGGGCACGACCTCGGGCAGCATCGCCGCACCGTCGGTGCCGTCCGGGAGCCCCCAGTACAGCGCCGGCGGGCCGACACCGGAGGCCACGACTCCCACCGGGGCCTTGGACAGCAGCAAGGCCGCTGCCGACGCCAAGGTGGCGGCCATCGCGGCCAACGCGACGTCGCTGGCCCCCTGCATCGCCGCGATCGAGGACGGCATGGCCTACGTCAACCCGTACGCGATCGACGTCGGTACGTTCAACGGCCAGGCGGCGCTGCTGGTCGTCCTGCCGAGCGCCCAGGACCCGGCTTCGTACGACGTCTTCGTGGTCGGCTCGACCTGCGGGGTGGGCAACGACGCCGACCTGATCTCCTACCACCTGGTCCCCCGCAGCTGACCGGGCAGGTGCGCCGTGGCGGAATGCCGGGCACCTAGGATTCGTTGAGCAGGGCAAGCACCTGCCAGGCGTTCGACAGGTCCCGAGGGAAGGCAGCACGTGAGCAGCACCGACGACGTCCGCGACGTGATCATCATCGGTTCCGGACCGGCCGGCTACACCGCTGCTGTCTACGCTGCGCGGGCCAGCCTCCGCCCGCTGGTGTTCGAAGGCTCCGTCACCGCAGGTGGCGCGCTGATGAACACCACCGACGTCGAGAACTTCCCCGGGTTCCCCGAGGGGATCATGGGCCCCGACCTGATGGACCACCTGCGCCAGCAGGCTGAGCGCTTCGGCGCCGAGCTGGTCGCCGACGACATCGTCGAGGTCGACCTGACCGGCGACGTCAAGGTCGTCACGGACGGCTCCGGCGGCGTCCACCGCGCCCGCTCGGTCATCATCGCGACCGGGTCGAAGTACCGCGAGATCGGCCTGCCCAACGAGAAGCGGCTCTCCGGCCACGGAGTCTCGTGGTGCGCAACCTGCGACGGGTTCTTCTTCCGCGACCAGGACATCGCCGTCGTCGGCGGTGGCGACTCGGCGCTCGAGGAGGCCACCTTCCTGACCAAGTTCGGGAAGACGGTCACGCTGGTGCACCGACGGGATGCCCTGCGTGCCTCCAAGATCATGCAGGATCGCGCGTTCGCCAACGACAAGATCCGCTTCGCGTGGGACGCCGAGGTCGTCGACGTCCTCGGCGGTGACCGCATGACCGGCCTGCGCGTGCGCAGCACCCGTACCGGCGAGGAGAGCGAGCTCGGCGTGACCGGGCTGTTCGTCGCGATCGGGCACGACCCGCGCAGCGAGCTGTTCGCCGATCAGGTCGACCTCGACGAGAACGGCTACGTCGTCGTCGACCACCCCTCCACCCGTACGAACCTGGCCGGCGTCTTCGCCTGCGGCGACGTGGTCGACCACCACTACCGGCAGGCCGTCACCGCGGCCGGTACCGGGTGCGCGGCCGCTCTCGACGCGGAGCGCTACCTGGCTGACCTCGCTGCCGCCCCCGTCCCAGCGCTCGCGCACTGACCCAGCCCCACCGCACGGCCCGACCAGTACGACCCGACAGCACGCAGACCAAGAGCACCGCCGAGAGCCGGCGGCCGAAGGAAGGATCTCCCGTGGGAGCCAACACCGCACCGGTCACGGACGCGTCGTTCGACGCCGACGTCCTGAAGAGTGACAAGCCCGTACTCGTCGACTTCTGGGCCGAGTGGTGCGGTCCGTGCCGCGCGGTCGCTCCGATCCTCGAGGAGATCGCCGCCGAGAACTCGGCCAAGCTGACCATCGTCAAGCTGAACGTCGACGAGAACCCCCGCACGTCAGCGTCCTACGGCATCACCTCGATCCCCACGATGGGCGTCTTCAAGGGCGGCGAGCTCGTCAAGCAGATCGTCGGCGCCCGCCCCAAGGCGGCCCTGCTCAAGGACCTGGCCGACTTCCTGGTCTGATCGACGACGCTCGCAGCAGCCGGAGCCGAAAGGGCCGGCAACCCCCACCGGGGTTGCCGGCCCTTCGCCGTTCCTGTGGATAACCGCGTCACGGAGAGCGTCGGAAGTAGCGGAAACCGGGACAGGCGCGGTTACGATGCCCTCTCAGCACCAGCCGCTGGGGGTCGCTTCGGGGCCCGCTCGAGAGCCGACGGGAGGGGAGCGCGAGCATGGTCGCCCCGCTCTACCGCCTCGGCGACGAGGGGCCCGCCGTCGCCGAGATCCGGGCCCGCCTCGCCGGGCTCGGCCTGCTCCCCGACGGCGACGAGCTGCGCGCATCCTCGTTCGACCGTGCGATCTTCGACGAGGCCGTCGACGAGGCCGTACGAGGCTTCCAGCAGCAGCGCGGGGCCTCCGTCGACGGCATCGTGGGCCCGCAGACGTGGCGTCTGCTCGACGACGCGCACTGGCGCCTCGGCGACCGGGTGCTGTCGTACGCGCCGAGCCACCTGCTCAGCGGCGACGACGTCCTCACCTTGCAGCAGCGGCTGGAGGGTCTCGGATTCGACACCGGCCGGACCGACGGCATCTTCGGCCAGCAGACGGAGCGCGCCCTGCGCGAGTTCCAGCGCAACGTGGGCATCCTCGCCGACGGTACCTGCGGGCCGGCGACGTTCAAGGCGCTCGCCCGACTGACCCGTACGGTGGTCGGCGGGGTGCCGTCCGCCCTGCGCGAGGCCGAGGCGATCCGCCGCAGCGGGCCGCGGCTGGCCGGCAAGGTCGTGGTCCTCGACCCTGGCCACGGGGGCAGCGACCACGGCAATGCCGAGCACGGGCTCGTCGAGGCCGAGCTGGCCCTCGACCTCGCCTCCCGCATCGAGGGCCGGCTCACCGCGACCGGGGTGGCCGCCTACCTGACCCGCGGCCGGCTCGGCGAGCACGAGGCAGCGCCCGACGACTCCGCACGGGCCGACACGGCCAACTCCCTCGGCGCCGACCTGCTGGTCTCGCTGCACGTCGACACCTGCCCGTCAGCGAAAGCCACGGGCGTGGCGACCTACTACTACGGGCATCGCGACCACGGCACCCGATCCATGATCGGTGCCCGCTTCGCCGACCTGCTGCAACGCGAGCTCTCCGCGCGTACCGAGCTGCTGGACTGCGGGTCGCACGAGAAGACGTGGGACCTGCTGCGGCGGACCCGGATGCCGGCCGTGCGCCTCGAGCTGGGCTACCTGAGCAACCCCGCGGACGCAGCGCGCCTGGCCGAACCGGGTTTCCGCGACGTCGTGGCCGAGGCGGTGGTTGCGGCCGTGCAGCGGCTGTACCTGCCGCCGGAGGAGGACGCACCGACCGGGTCGATCCGCTTACCGGACCTCGTCGGGGGTTAGCCGATTCGTCGGCGACACCTGGCGAGCACCGGCCGGGAAGGGGCGTACGACCCCGACCAGGCGGCCCCAGGCGCCTTCGACGTCTTCGCGCCACGTGACGGTCGTGCGCAGGTCCAGCCGCAGCCGCGGATGACGGGCGTGGTCACGCACAGTGACGAAGCCGAGGGACTCGAGGTACGTGACGGGCAGGACGCAGCCCTCGTCGCTGGCGCCGTAGGCCTCGATGGCCTTGACCCCGCGCTTGATCAGGTCCTTGCCCATCGACTGGACGAGCATGCGGCCGAGCCCGGAGCCGGTGAAGCCGGCTGCCACGCGCAGGGTCATGAGCAGGACCGCGTCGGAGCTGACCGGTGCCGTGGGGAAGGCGGCCGCGCGGGGAACGTAGGCCGGCGGCGCGTACAGCACGAAGCCGGCAGGGACGTCGTCGACATAGGCGAGCAGGCCGCACCCGCCCCAGCCGCTGGACGTCTCGCTCACCCACGCCCGCTTCGCGACAACCGCTGGCGTCGGCTCGTCGAGGGCGAAGCGGTTGGCCGGCCCGACCTCCCAGAAGGCGCACGAGGCGCACGGCAGGGGCAGGTCGGCCAGCGTCTCGGTGGTCACCGGGACGATCCGGCGGGCCATGGGCGGAACCCCTTTCCAGGTCGTGCGCTGATGCGGAGGGCGTCAGGCGCGCTCGGGCAGGACGACGCGGTTGTCGCGGGACGGTACGGGGGGCCGGTAGCCCGAGCTGCCGGCGACGGTCGGGCGCGGTCGCATCAGCTCGGCGACGAACGCGGCAGCGGCACCGAGCAGCAGCCCGAGGGCGACCCAGCGGACCAGCTTCACGCGCCACCTCCGGGGGCCGCGCCGCGGTGTCAGTGCGACGGTCGGGTGCGGTGTACGGCACCCTGGGACGATACGTACGGTACGGAATGCACTGTAGGCGGCAGCGGGACGTGAGCAACCTCGGAGGTGGGCAGAAGTGAGCGAATCGTCGCACGACCCGGTGCGGCCGCTCGCCGCCCACGGATCCCGGCTCGACCCGTACGTCGACCTCTACGCCGAGCGCGCCCGGACGATGATCGCGTCGGAGATCCGGGCCCTGTTCTCGGTGGCGTCCCGCCCCGAGGTCGTCTCCTTGGCCGGCGGCATGCCGTACGTGTCGGCGCTCCCGCTCGACCTGCTCGCGGACACGTTCCACCGGCTTGTCGCCACAAGGGGGGCCGCTGCGCTCCAGTACGGGTCCGGGCAGGGCGCCGTCGAGCTCCGCGAGCAGATCGCCGGCCTGATGATGCCGCTCGTCGGCGTGACCGCGCACCCGGACGACGTCGTCGTCACCGTCGGCTCGCAGCAGGCCCTCGACCTGGTCACGCGGATCCTGTGCGACCCCGGCGACGTGGTCGTCGCGGAGGCCCCGTCGTACGTCGGCGCGTTGTCTGTCTTCGCCGCCTACCAGACCACCGTGGTGCACGTGCCCATGGACGGCGAGGGGCTGCACCCCGAGGCGCTGCGCGAGACGCTGACCCGGCTCGCCGCCGAGGGTCGGAAGCCGAAGTTCCTCTACACGATCCCGTCGTACCACAACCCGGCCGGTGTCACCCAGGGGCCGGCTCGGCGGGCTGAGGTCCTCGCGGTGTGCCGCTCGTTCGGCGTACCCGTGCTGGAGGACGACCCGTACGCGTTGCTGGGCTTCGACGGCGTCGTGCCGCGCGCGCTCCGGGCCGACGACGCCGACGGCGTGCTCTACCTCGGCTCGTTCTCCAAGACCCTCGCGTCGGGGCTGCGCGTCGGCTGGGTGGTCGCGCCGCACGGCGTGCGGGAGAAGCTCGTCCTCGCAGCGGAGGCATCGGTGCTGTGCCCGTCCGAGCTCAGCCAGCTCGCCGTGTCCGCCTATCTCGGCGAGCACCCGTGGTGGGACCAGGTCAAGGTGTTCCGCGAGCTGTACCGCGAACGCCGCGACGCGCTCCTGGACGCCATGACCGGGCAGCTGCCGGGCGGGACGACGTGGACGGTGCCCGAGGGCGGCTTCTACTCGTGGGTCACGCTGCCCGAGGGCATGGACGCGACCACGATGCTGCCGCGGGCGGTCACGGCTCGCGTGGCGTACGTCCCGGGCACGGCGTTCTACGCTGGGCCGGCCAAGCCGCTGGGCCGGCGGTCGCTGCGGTTGTCG
>DAIPJR010000318.1:0-1797 GCA_036770165.1 Actinomycetes bacterium
GGTCGCGGTGCATGGCTGCGGGGGAGTCGGCCTGTCCGCGATCATGGTCGCGGTGGCGCACGGGGCCCGGGTCGTCGCCGTCGACGTCCAGCCGGGCGCCCTCGCGATGGCGCGCGAGCTCGGCGCAGAGGCGACCGTCGACGCGAGCGCGACCGATCACGTCGCCGCGGCGGTGCGCGAGGCCAGCCTGGGCGGGGCGCACCTGTCCATCGACGCCCTCGGCAGCGTCGGCACGTGCGTCGGCTCGATCAACAGCCTGCGCAAGCGCGGGCGGCACGTGCAGGTCGGGCTGCTGCCGCCCCAGGTCGGCATCCCGACGATCCCGATGTACCGGGTGATCAGCAACGAGCTGCAGGTCCTGGGTAGCCACGGGATGGCGGCGCACGACTACCCGGCGCTGCTCGCCGAGGTCGACGAGGGCCGGCTCCGGCCGGACCTGCTGGTGACGCGCCGGATCACCCTCGACGAGGCGCCCGGAGCGCTCGTCGAGATGGACGGGCAGGTCGGACCGGGTGTCACTGTGGTCCTGCCGTACGCCAGGGGAGAGACTGGCTGACATGCCCGACGACGAAGCAGACCAGACCCCAGACCAGAGCCCGGACCAGAGCAAGGCGCCCGACGAGCTCCGCGACAAGTTCAAGGCCGCGCTCGAGCGCAAGCACGGCCAGGGCGGCCCGGGTGCCGCCGGCACGACCGGGGACCCGACGGCCAAGGCCTCGGCGCGCACGAGCAACTCGAAGCGACAGCGCGAGTTCCGCCGCAAGAGCGGCGGCTGACCCTGGACGCTCGGCGTCGGCGCGACCTGCGCCGGATGAAGGCCATCGCGGGCGCGCTGCTGGTGGTCGCGGCGATCACCTATGTCATCACGCTGCGCTCCGCCCACGGATCGGCGCCCGGCTGGGTCGCCTACCTGCGAGCCGCGGCCGAGGCCGGGATGGTCGGCGCGCTGGCCGACTGGTTCGCGGTGACGGCGCTGTTCCGGCGGCCGCTCGGCCTGCCCATCCCGCACACGGCGATCATCCCGACCCGCAAGGACGCGATCGGGCAGAGCCTCGGTGAGTTCGTGGGCACCAACTTCCTCGCCGAGGAGGTGATCCGCGACCGGTTGCGACGGGCCGACCTCGCCGGGCGCGCGGGCGCCTGGCTGGCGCACCCGGAGCACGCCGGGCGCGTGACGACCGAGCTGGCGAACGTCGTCCGCGGCGGCCTCGGCCTCCTGCGCGACGAGGACGTGCAGGCCGTCCTCGACCAGGCCATCACGCAACGGCTGCTGGCCATCCCTGCCGGGCCGCCGCTGGGGCGCCTGCTCGGCGAGGTCGTCGCAGACGGTGCCCACCGAGGGCTCGTCGACCTCACCGCGGACAACGTCCACACCTGGCTGCTGGACAACCGTGACGCTGTCGTAGGGGTCGTCGCGGAGCAGGCGCCCTCCTGGTCGCCGCGGTTCATCGACGAGGCGATCGGCGAGCGGGTCTACTCCGAGGTGCTGCGGGTCGTGGGTGAGGTCCGAGCCGACCCGAACCACGCGCTCCGCGGGTCCATCGACACCTACCTCACGAAGTTCTCGGCCGACCTTCGTACCGATCCCGCGACGCAGGAGCGGGTCGACGGGCTGAAGAACCGGCTGCTCCAGCACCCTGAGGTACGGGCGGCCGTCGGTGAGGCGGGCGGCACGCTGCGGCGGCTGCTGCTCGAGGCCGTCGACGACCCGACGAGCGAGCTGCGGGTTCGGGTGGCGGGCGGGCTGGCCACGTTCGGGCAGCGGCTGGTCGACGACAGCGAGCTCGCCGGCAAGGT
>DAIPJR010000150.1:0-5570 GCA_036770165.1 Actinomycetes bacterium
ACGCCAGAAGCCGGTGAACCCGTAGTTGAGGTCGGTGTAGCGCGTGCCGAAAAGAACGCGGCAGAGCAGCATCAGGCCGAGGTTGCCCATCTTGCGGGTGAAGGTCATGTCGTCGGTGCCACCGCCGGGTATGAAGCGCGAGCCCTTGACGTAGTCGGCACCGGCGAGCAGCGCGCCTACCGTGGGGTGGTCTGCGCCAACGGCGTGACCTGGCACCCGCGGCTGCCCGCCTACCCGGGGATGTCACGGTTCACCGGTGAGGTGCGGCACTCGGTCACCTACCGGTCCGCGGCCGAGTTCGCGGGACGGCGGGTGCTCGTCGTCGGGGCGGGCAACTCCGGCGTCGACATCGCGTGCGACGCCGCCCGTTCGGCGGACGCGGCGTTCCTCTCCGTGCGCCGCGGGTACCGGTTCGTGCCCAAGCACATCTTCGGCGTACCCACCGACGTCTTCATCACCCGGGGCGGGCTGCCGCCCAAGGGCGTCGTGGTCCCCGAGGACCCGACGCAGCTGGTCGACGCCCTGGTCGGCGACCTGACCCGCTACGGGCTGCCCGCACCGGACCACCAGCTGCTCGAGTCCCACCCGATCATGAACACGCAGATCCTGCACCACCTCGCGCACGGCGACATCCGGGCCAAGGGTGACGTCCGCGAGTTCCGCGAGCGGACGGTGGTCTTCGCCGACGGGAGCGAGGAGGAGGTCGACCTGGTCCTCTTCGCTACCGGGTACGACTACGCGATCCCCTACGTCGACCCGGCGCTGTTCGAGTGGAACCAGGGCCGGCCCGACCTGTACCTGGGCGTGCTGCACCGAGCGTTGGACGGGCTGTACGTCATGGGGTTCGTCGAGCTCGCCGACGCCGCGTACCAGCGCTTCGACGAGATGGCGCAGCTCGTCGTGATGGATGCGTACGCGCACGCGACCGGCACCGGGCTGGCCGAGCTCCGCCGCCTGCGCGCGGAGGACCACCCCGACCTCCGAGGCGGCCACCACTACATCGACTCGCCACGGCACGCCGCGTATGTCGACTCCGCGACCTACCAGCGCTACCTCGCCGAGCTGCGCGACCGCTTCGGCTTCGCGGACCCGGACGACGACTTCTACCCGACGGCGCGCGAGGTGGACCTCCGCGCGGCTGCACCGACGGGCCCGCAACCGGTGCGGTGACTGCGACACCTAGGCTGGCGGGATGGACCTAGCCGAGCTGTGCGCGGCCGGGCCGGTCGCGATCGACGGCGGGCTCGCGAGCGAGCTCGAGGCTCGCGGGCACGACCTCTCCGGGCGGCTGTGGTCGGCTCAGCTGCTGGTCGACGACCCGACCGCGATCCGCGCGGTGCACGAGGCCTACTTCGCGGCCGGTGCGCGAGTCGCCATCTCGGCCAGCTACCAGGTCAGCCGTCAGGCGATGGCCTCGGTGGGCCTGGCTGCGGGCGCGGCGGACGACGCGCTCCGGCTCAGTGTCGAGCTGGCGCGCGAGGCTCGGACGCGGTCCGGCCTCGCGGGGCTGCTGGTCGCCGCGAGCGTCGGCCCGTACGGTGCCGCCCTCGCTGACGGCTCGGAGTACCGGGGGCAGTACGGCCGCACCCATGAGGAGCTGGTGCAGTTCCACGCCGAGCGGCTCGCGGTGCTCGCGCAGGCTGCGCCCGACCTGTTCGCCGTCGAGACGATCCCGGACGCCTTCGAGGCCGCCGCGGTCGTCGAGGCGCTGGCCGAGCACTCGGACGTACCCGCCTGGATCTCCTTTTCCTGCAAGGACGACGCGACGACGTGCGGGGGCGACGCCTACGTCGATGCGGTACGACTCGCCGCCTCCGCGCCATCGGTCGTGGCGGTGGGCGTCAACTGCACCGCGCCCGAGCACGTGGGTGCCCTGCTCTCGGCAGCCCGTACGGTGACCGACCTGCCGCTGGTCGTCTACCCGAACGCGGGACGTACGTGGGATGCCGGCACGCGGGCGTGGACCGGCGCCGGGGCGGACGCCCTGCCGCGGGATGAGGTGCGCGGCTGGGCTGCCGCCGGCGCCCGCCTGATCGGTGGCTGCTGCGGCCTCGGCCCCCAGGCGATCGAAGAGATCGCCGCCGCACTGTCCTCCGGATCCCGGCTGGCCTGAACGGACGCCGGTTGGCCCGCAGGCAAGCCAACCGGGCCCGGTTTGGGCCAACCCGATCACGCCAGTCGTTCGACCTCGACGCCGACGCCGATGGCCGTCGAGGGCGGGCCCCGGTAGACGCCCTTGAGCGGCGGTACGTCGTCGTAGTCGCGACCCCGGGCGACGACCACGTGCCGCTCGCCGGCGGGGATGGCGTTGGTCGGGTCGAATCCGTACCACTGCCCGGTCCACCACTCGACCCACGCGTGGCTCTGCCCGACGGCGACCTCGCCGACCGCGGCGTCGGGGACCGGGTGGAGGTAGCCGGAGACGTATCGGGCCGGGATGTGGAGCGAGCGCAGCAGCCCGACGGTGAGGTGCGCGATGTCCTGGCAGACGCCCTTCCGCTGCAGCCAGGCCTCCTCGGCGCTCGTACGTACACCGGTCGAGCCCGGCACGTACGCCACCTGCTCGCCGACCCAGCCAGCGACCGCCAGTGCGGCGTCGTGCGGCCCCAGCCCGGCGCGCAGCCGGCGTGCGGTCTCGGCCAGCTCGCCGTCGACCGAGGTGAGCGGCGTCATCACCATGGTCTCGACCCGGCGCTGGCGCACCTCCCCGGCGCCGAGCTCGTCCCACGAGACCGTCGCGCCGACCGGCCCCGCGGGGGACGTCTCGACGACACTGGTCCCGGTGACCTCGAGGACCTCGTGCTCGACGTGGAGGTCGAAGCAGGTCACCTGGGCGCCCCAGTAGTCCCAGTACCGCCAGATGGCCGCGCCCGGCAGGACCTCGACGCGGCTGTCCAGCGTCGTCTGGCCGGGGAACGTGAGCGGGGTGATCCGGGCCTCGTTGTACGAGGTACGCACCGGGCCGGCGTAGGAGAAGCCGGTGTGGTGCCGTATCCGCAGCCGCCAGCCGGTCGCCGCCACTGTCAGCCCTCCTCGTGCAGCCACGCGACGGGTGCCGCGTACTGGAAGTAGCGCTTGGCCACAGCTGCCGACGCCTCGAGGCTGGCCGCCTGGATGCGCTCCAGGTGCTGCGGCAGCTCAGCGAGCAGGACGCCTGCATCGACGTACTCGAGGCCGGTCCGCAGCCGGCCGACGATGCGACGCGCAGGGTCGCCGACGCCGGCTCGGCCGACGTCGGGCTCGAGCTCGAGCAGGCAGCGCTCGGCGTCGACCAGTGCGGCGAACACCGATCGGGGGAACAGCCGGTCGAGCAGCAGGAACTCGGCGATGTGCCCCGCGTCGAGGGCACCGCGGTACGTACGCAGGAAAGTCTCGTCGGCGCCGCAGGCCTGCAGCAACGTGGTCCACGAGGGAGCGTGGTCGGCGGCGAGGACCCGCGTCGAGAGCAGCCGAGCGGTCATGTCGACGCGTTCGAGGCTGCGGCCGAGCACCAGGAACCGCCAGCCGTCGTCATGGCTCATCGTCGACTCGGCCAGGCCGTTGACCATGGCGGCACGCTCTCGTACGAAGCCGAGGAAGGCGTGCGGGCCAAGTCTCTGCGCGGCCAGCTGCTGCGCCGGGAATGCGACCCACGTAGCGTTCAGCGCCTCCCAGAACTCGGACGAGACGATCTCGCGTGCACCCCTCGCGTTCTCGCGCGCGGCGTGCCACGCGCCCGCGATGGCCGACGGCGTGGACTCGTCGAAGGCGAGCACCTCGAGCACGGTCTGGGTACCGAGGACCTGCGCCGGTTCCTTGACGCCGAGGATGCCGAGCAGGGAACGGCACGAGGCCACCTCGTCGGCCCACGGGTCCTCGAGGATCCGGTGGACGTACGCGTCGAGGATGCGCGCCGTGTCGTCTGCGCGCTCGACGTAGCGGCCCATCCAGAAGAGGGACTCCGCGATCCGGCTGAGCATCGCGGTCATCTACTGCTGCCCGGCGTACTCGGCGGCGGGACCCAGGTCACGCTGCACCCCGTCGGTGCGCGGGAACGGTCCGGAGAGCGGCGGCGCTCCGCGGACCTCGGCCGCCGTGTCGTCCCGGTCCGAGGGCTCCGCAGGGTCGTGCGCGAGGACCCAGGTGTCCTTGGACCCGCCGCCCTGGCTGGAGTTGACGACGAGAGCGCCCTCGGGCAGGGCGACCCTGGTCAGCCCGCCGGGCAGCACCCAGATGTCGTTGCCGTCGTTGACAGCGAACGGCCGGAGGTCCACGTGCCGCGGCGCGATGGTGTCACCGACCAGCGTGGGCGCCGTCGAGAGGGCCACGGGGCGCTGCGCGATCCAGCCGCGCGGGTCGGCGGCCACGACGGTACGCAGGGCGTTGAGCTCCTCCTCCTTCGCGGCCGGCCCAATGACGATGCCCTTGCCGCCGGAACCGTCGACGGGCTTGAGGACGAGGGAGTCCAGGTGGTCGAGCACCCACTCGAGGACGTCGGGCGTCTCCAGGCGGTGGGTCTCGACGTTGTCCAGGGCCGGTTCCTCGCCGAGGTAGTACCTGATCAGCTCCGGTACGTACGTGTAGACCAGCTTGTCGTCGGCGGCGCCGTTGCCGACCGCGTTGGCGATCGTGACGTTGCCCGCCCTCGCCGCGTTGAGGATGCCGGGGCAGCCGACCACCGAGTCGGAACGAAAGTGCAACGGGTCCAGGTAGTCGTCGTCGAGGCGGCGGTAGACCACGTGCACGGGTCGTTCACCCTGGGTGGTACGCATGCGGACCCGGTTGCCGTCGCAGATCAGGTCCCGGCCCTCGACGAGCTCGACGCCCATGAGGCGGGCCAGCAGCGCGTGCTCGAAGTAGGCGGCGTTGTAGACGCCCGGGGTGAGGACGACGACGACCGGGTCGCGGACGCGCGCGGGCGCCGACGCACGCAGCGCGGCGAGGAGCCGTGACGGGTACTCGTCGACGGGGTTGACGCGGTGGGCGGCGAACAGGCCAGGCAGCAGCTGCGTCATCGCCCGCCGGTTCTCGATGACGTAGCTGACACCGGAGGGCACCCGCAGGTTGTCCTCGAGGACGCAGAAACGGCCCTGCTCGTCACGGATCAGGTCGACCCCCGCGACGTGCACGCGCACGCCTGGCCGGCTCGACCCCGAAGGCCTCGCGGTGGAAGTGCGCCGACGAGACGATCACACCGCGTGGGATGACACCGTCGGTGAAGACCTCGCCGGGCCCGTACACGTCGGCGAGGAACGCCTCGAGCGCACGGACCCGCTGCTTGACCCCTGCAGCGATGTGGTCCCACTCGACGGCGGCGATGACCCGTGGCAGCAGGTCGAGCGGGAACGGCCGCTCCTCACCGGCGTGGGCGAACGTCACGCCGCGGTCGGTGAACACCCGCGAGAGCTGCTCGGACCGGAACCGCAGCTCGGCCGGCCCGAACGGCTTGAGCGCGGCGAGGACCGCGTCGTACGCGGCGCGGGGCACCCCAGGGGCTTGGAACATCTCGTCCCATGCGGCCCCGACCGCGTAGTCGCCGAACAGGCCCACCATCCGCGGAGCGTAGGAACACCATGTTTCCGGCTCGTAAC
>DAIPJR010000151.1:0-5558 GCA_036770165.1 Actinomycetes bacterium
TCGTCCTCGGCGGCGTCCTCGGCCGGGCCACCGAGCGCACGGTCTCCCGTACCGAGCGGTCCCTGCACGACATCTCGGCCGAGCACATCGTCGCGGGGGTGTTCGGGTCGATCATCGGCGTCGTCGCCGCATCGGCCGTCGCGTGGCCGGTCTTCTTGATCGGTGACCGGTTGCTCGCGGTACCGCTGTTCGCCTTCGTCCTCGTCACGCTCGCCCTGCTCGGCTACCGGGTCGGTGTCTCGCGCCGGGACGGCATGCTGGGGCTGTTCGGCGCCAGCGCTGGCCTCGCCCCCCTGCCGATCTCGGCGTCGACGCTGCCGCGGATCGTCGACACCTCGATCGCCATCGACGGACGGATCATCGACGTCGTCCGTGCCGGCTTCCTGGGCGGCCAGATGCTGGTCTCCGCACCCGTCCTCGCCGAGCTGCAGGGGCTGGCCGACGCCAGCGACGAGCTGCGCCGCGGTCGGGGTCGTCGTGGGCTCGAGGTCCTCGAGACGCTGCGCCGCGAGCCCGGGATCGAGCTGGTGGTCATCGACGACGAGGCCCCGGGCGTGCCCGAGGTCGATGCGAAGCTGGTACGGATGAGCCTGGACCGGGGGGCTGCCCTGCTGACCCTGGACACCAACCTCGCGAAGAGCGCGGCCCTGGCCGGCGTACGCGTGCTGAACCTGCACTCGCTCGCCATCGCGCTGCGGCCACCGGTCGTCGCGGGCGACGAGGTCACGGTCCTGCTGACCAAGCCCGGCAAGGAGTCCGGCCAGGCCATCGGCTACCTGGACGACGGCACGATGGTCGTCGTGGAGCGGGCGCGCGACGGCGTCGGCTCCGAGGCGCACGTCCTCGTCACCAGCGTCCTGACCACGGCCAACGGCCGGATGGTGTTTGCTCGACCCCAGTCGATCGCGGGCAGCCGGGTCTGAACGGTTCCGCGGGCAGGGGTGACGCGTGACGACGTGCGTGGTCGTGGCCGCTGCCGGGCGGGGTGAACGGCTCGGCCCTGGCGTCCCCAAAGCCCTCCGCCTCGTCGCTGGCGAGCCGCTGCTCGTCCGCGCCGTCCGCTCCCTCGTCGCGGCGCCGTCCGTCGACCTCGTGATCGTCGCCGCGCCCCCCGACCAGGTCGGTGCCGTGCGCGCGATGCTCGCCGACGTCCTGCCGCCCCGGGTCGGCCTCGTCGTGGTGGCGGGTGGGCGGTCGCGGCAGGAGTCGGTGCTCCGTGGGCTCCAGGTCATGCCCGACGAGGTCGACGTCGTACTCGTCCACGACGCGGCGCGCGCCCTCGTACCCGTGGCGCTGATCGAGTCGGTCGTGGCAGCGGTACGAGCCGGAGCGGGCGCCGTCGTACCGGCCGTACCGGTCGCCGACACCGTCAAGCGGGCCGACAGCGACGGCCACGTCACGGCCACGGTCGACCGGGCCGGACTGTGGAGCGTGCAGACGCCCCAAGGGTTCAGCCGGGTCCTGCTCATGGCCGCCCACGAGAGCGCGGCGATGTCGTCGGTCGACGGCGAGGGCCCGACCACCGACGACGCGGGACTGGTCGAACGCATGGGCGGGACGGTCACGCTGGTGCCAGGATCCGAGGAGGCTTTCAAGGTGACCCGTCCGATCGACCTGCTGCTCGCCGAGGCCGTCCTGTCCCGGCGTGGTGACCTGCGATGAGCCCGCTGCCGCGAGTCGGCGTCGGTGTCGATGTCCACCCGTTCGAGGCTGGCCGGCCGCTGTGGCTGGTCGGGCTGCTGTGGCCAGGCGAGCCGGTCGGCTGTGCCGGGCACTCCGACGGTGACGTCGCCGCCCATGCCTGCTGCGACGCGATCTTGTCTGCGGCCGGGCTGGGCGACCTCGGGCAGTGGTTCGGGACCGACCGGCCCGAGTGGGCTGGGGGATCCGGGGTCAGCCTGCTCGCCGAGGCGGCCCGCATCGTCCGCGGCGCCGGCTTCGAGATCGGCAACGTCGCGGTGCAGGTCATCGGGAACCATCCGAGGATCGGGCCCAGGCGCGTGGAGGCCGAGGCGGCTCTGTCAGCCGCGTGCGGCGCACCCGTCTCCGTGGCGGCGACCAGCACCGACGGGCTCGGCCTGACCGGACGCGGTGAGGGACTCGCCGCGATCGCTCACGCCCTGGTGGTCTCCGCAGACGCTGCACCCGTGCGAGACGTACCCTGATGTCGATCACGATGCGGGGGAGCCATGTCTGACGCGCTCATCGCCAGCCTGCTCGCGGCCGTGGAGCATGCCCCCGACGATGTCCAGCTCCGCCTGCACCTAGCGTCCCTGCTCGTCGATGCGGGCCGTGGCGACGACGCCGTCGCCCAGCTCGCGGCGGTGCTTTCGGCTGATCCGGGCTCTGTGGAGGCCCGCGCGTTGATGGCTCGAGCCCTCAGGCCCGTGGCCGCACCCGCTCCTCCCGAGCCGGCCGCTGGTGTCCCCGAGTTCGACTGGCGCGCAGCAGAAGGAGAGGTCGAGGGGCTGGTCCCGCCGATGTTCGTCGGCACGGACGGTACGGATGGGTCGGACGCCTCGGACGGCTCGAGCTCGGCCGACGATGTCTACGACGTGGAGAACTCGTCGATCCGGCTCGCCGACGTCGGCGGGATGGTCGAGGTCAAGGCCCGCCTCGAGGCCGCGTTCCTGACCCCGATGCGCAATCCGGAGCTCCGTGCGCTGTACGGGAAGAGCATGCGCGGGGGGTTGCTGCTGTACGGGCCGCCCGGCTGCGGCAAGACCTTCATCGCGCGTGCCGTGGCAGGCGAGCTCGAGGCGAAGTTCCTTTCGGTCTCGCTGGCTGACGTGCTCGACATGTGGATCGGCCAGAGCGAGCGCAACCTGCACCAGATCTTCGAGATCGCCCGCAGGAACGCCCCTTGCGTCATCTTCCTCGACGAGGTCGATGCGATCGGGCAGAAGCGAAGCCAGCTGCGCAACAGCGCGATGCGCGGCACGGTCAACCAGCTGTTGTCCGAGCTGGACAGCGTCGGGTCTGTCAACGACGGCGTCTTCGTGCTGGCCGCGACGAACCACCCTTGGGACGTCGACGTCGCTCTTCGGCGGCCAGGCCGGTTCGACCGTACGTTGCTCGTGCTCCCGCCTGACGAGCCAGCACGGGCGGCGATCCTCCAGTACCACCTCAAGGACCGCCCGGTCGCAGGTATCGACCTCGCGAGGCTCGCGCGGCGAACGGACGGGTTCTCGGGTGCCGACCTCGCGCACCTGTGCGAGACGGCGGCCGAGCGCGCGATGCTCGACTCGGTGCGTACCGGTACTGCCCGCATGATCGGCATGGACGACTTCGAGGTGGCGCTCGGTGAAGTCCGCCCGTCGATAGGGCCGTGGCTCGACACCGCGCGCAACGTGGCGATGTTCGCCAACTCCTCCGGCGAGTACGACGAGCTGTTGTCGTACCTCAAGAAGCGCAAGCTGGTCTGAGTCGTGAGCGGGGGGTCTGGAGGTTCGCTGGCCCGAGCCGAGTCGCTCCTCGAGCTGGGTCGGCACGCGGAAGCGCGGGAGATCCTTGCCCCGTTGGCGACCGACGACGGGGACGGTCATACCTGGTGCCTGCTCAGCCAGTGCGACCTCGGGCTCGGGCATCCCGGCCGAGCCCTCCAGGCAGCCGACCAGGCCGTCGCGGCGAGACCCGACCTCGAATGGGGGTACCGGCTGCGGAGCGTGGCGCTCTCGCGGCTCGGGCGGCACGAGCAGGCCATCGCTGCTGCCCGTGATGCGCTGCTCCTCGCTCCGCACAGCTGGATCGCTCACATCGCGCTCGCCGACGCGCTGATCGGCGCCGGTGACCGGCCCGCCGAAGCCGTCAGCGTGGCCAGGTCGGCGGTCGGGCTGGCTCCGGCAGACGCTGCCACGCACTTCACGCTCGCCCGGGCGCAGTCCGCTGCCAAGGACGAGGCAGCCGCCGAGCGCTCGTACCTGAAGGCCCTCGAGATCGACCCCTCGCACGCTCCGGCACGGAACAACCTGGGGGTGATCGCACTGCGGAACCGTCGCGCCGGGAAGGCGGTGGACCTGTTCTCCTCCAGCGTGCGTGCCAACCCGAGCCTGCACGTGGCTGCCGCCAACACCGAGCTGGCGGTCAAGCGCCTGCTGGCGAGGATCTGTTCCGGCCTGGTCCTCGGTGCCTTCGTGTTCAGCGTGCTCGCAGCAGGACAGCGGGCGGCTCCCGACGGCGCCGTGGCGAGCCCCCTGCTGCGTCCAGCCCTGACGTTGGCCCTGCTCGGTGCGGTCCTCGCCTACGTACGCCGGACCGCGGGGCGGCTCGGCTGGGACACGGTGCGCGTGCTGCTGGCTCGGCCCAGGGTCCGGCTGTCAGCGCTGATGCTCGGGGTCGACCTCCTCGTGCTGCTGTTCTACGGTCTGGCCCCGGTGACTGTTGCAGCCGGGGCGTCGCAGCTGTACTTCTGGCTGCTGGTGCTGAACGTCGCCACGGTCCTGAGACGCTCTCGCTGGCGCAACCTATGACCGCTGGGCCGTCCGACGAGGCGGCGATCATGGCCAAGGCCGGCAACCTGATGGACCTGGGTCGCTATGCCGCGGCCCGAGAGACCTTGGCACCGCTCCTCGCGCGCCCGACGAGCAACGCCCAGGCTTGGTGCCTCGTGGGCTCCTGCGAGATCCGCCTCAACGAGCCGCAACGAGCTCTCCGCGCGGCGGAGTACGCGCTCACGCTCGACCCGGATTCCGAGTGGGCGCACCGCGTGCGTAGTGCCTCGTTGCTGCGGCTGGGTCGGCGGCGCGAGTCGATCGAGGCTGCTCTCGAGGCCGTGCGGATGCACCCGAGGTCGTCGTACGGATACGCCTGTCTCGCCGAGGCGTACGCGGGTAACAACCAGACCGCGAAGGCGCGCGGGGCCATCGACGAAGCTCTCCGGCTCGCGCCCTTCCAGGCCGAGCACCACTTCCAGGCCGGCGTGCTGAGTCAGCGGCTGGCACGGTACGCGGACGCTGAGGCCGCTTACCGGCGGGCCCTGGAGCTCGACCCCGGTTTCGCGGCCGCCAGGAACAACCTGGGTGTCGTCGCCCTCAAGCAGGGTCGGTCTGTCGAGGCCACCGGACATTTCGTCGGCAGCGTACGGGCGGACCCGACGAGCCATCTGGCGTCGGGCAACGTGGTGGTGGGTGCACGGGCCTTCCTGGTCAAGCTGTCGAGGCTCACGGTCGCGGCGCTGACGCTGGGCGTGGTCCTGTGGCTGGTGTCGCAGACCGCGCTGGGCGGGCCGGCGTTTCGCGTCGTGCGAGCCATGGTGGGAATCGGGTCGGTCCTCGCGGTCCTGCTGATCGGCCGGCGCGGCGCGCGGTCCCTGCCGGCCGGCGTCGCGCGCCAGGCGGCCAAGAGCCCGCGCCTAGCCGCCGTTCTGCTGGTCACCCTCGGGGGGCTGGTCGGCTGCCTCTACTTCGCCGTCGCCCCGGCCCCGCCCTCGATGCACTCGGTGCCCGGCCTCACGGTGCTGCGGCTGCTCGGACTCGCCAACGTGGTCGTCTTCATCTCCAACGCCCGCACGAGGAGCGGTCGGGGCGGCTGACCAGCCGTCGGTCGGGGCGGGCAGTTCC
>DAIPJR010000152.1:0-5549 GCA_036770165.1 Actinomycetes bacterium
TTGTGGTCCAGGTGGCCGCGGGTTCAAGTCCCGTCACTCACCCCACGAGCGTCAGACCTGGTCGCGGAGGATCTTCGCAGCGGCGGCCATGCTAGCCATCTTCCCGTCCGCGGATCCGCGGGGTAGGTACTTCATCCCGCAGTCGGGGGCGAGCACCAGGTGCTCGGCGTCGACGTACGGCAGCGCCCAGCGCACGCGCTCGACGACGAGGTCTGCCGACTCGACCTCAGGCGTCGACAGGTCGATGACCCCGAGGATGATCGTCTTCCCGGGCAGCTGCGCGAGCACGGCCGGGTCGAGATGCGACTGAGCGGTCTCGATCGACACCTGGTCGCACGGGCAGTCGGCCAGCTCGGGAAGGAACGAGTAGCCCGAGGGCCGCTCGTGGATGATCGCCGCGTAGCCGAAGCAGATGTGCACGGCCGTCGTGCCCACCACGCCGTCGAGGGCCCGGTTCAGCGCCTCCAAGCCGTACGCCCGGGCCGGCTCCGGACGTGCCTGCATGTACGGCTCGTCGAGCTGCACGATGTCGGCCCCGGCCGCGAACAGGTCCTTGACCTCCTGGTTGCAGGCCTCCGCGTAGGCGAGCGCGACCGACCGCGGGTCGCCGTAGAAGTCGTCCTGCGCC
Source organism: Actinomycetes bacterium (assembly GCA_036770165.1). GTDB lineage: Bacteria > Actinomycetota > Actinomycetes > Prado026 > Prado026 > JANYIP01. The sequence continues at coordinate 629 of DAIPJR010000152.1, forward strand.
TGCTGGGACATGGTGAACGGGCCGGGCACGGTGACCTTGATGACGTGGTCGGTATGGGCGCGGAGGAACTGCAGGTCAGGCAGCTGGATCGGCGCCGGGCGTCGGACCGGGCCGGTGACGCGGGGCACCGGGTTGGGATGACCGCTGCGGTCGAGCGCCTCACCCGGGTGGTCGATGTCGACCCCCTCCAGCGCGGTCGCGAAGTGATTGGAGTAGCTCTCGCGCCGGATCTCGCCGTCGGTGACGATGTCGAGCCCGGCCGCCTCCTGGGCGCGGATGGCCAGCAACGTCGCGTCCTCCTGCGCCTCGGCGAGGTGCTCCGCCGACGGGCGCCAGAGCTCCCGCGCGCGCACACGCGGTGGGAATCGGCCGGCCAGTCGCGCGCGGTCGATCAGCCACTCGGGCTGCGGGTAGCTGCCGACGAGGCTGGTCGGGAACAGCGGAAGGGTCGCCATCCGCGCATGCTAGCGACCCGCGGACCGGACGGCGCCTCCGACGGATCAGCCGTCCGAGCTCGCTGGCAGCAGGAGCGTGAAGACCGTCGACGGCGCCGTCCGGGCGAGCACCAGCCGACCCCCGCGGGCCTGCGCCAGGTCACGCGCGAGCGCCAGCCCGATGCCGTGCCCGTCCCCGGTCGAGTACCCGCGGTCGAACACGTCCCTGGTGCCGTCGACCAGCGCGCCGTCATCACGCACGTCGATCGCGAGGGCCGACGCGCTCTCCCGCGCGACCACCAGGACGGTGCCCGCGCCATGGCGCAGGGCGTTGTCCAGGAGGACGTCGAGGATCTCGCGGATGGCCGCCGGCGAGCAGCTCGTCCCCGGCGCCCCGGCCTCGACCGTGGCGCGGACCTCGCGATCGTGCCCGGCAGCGGCGGCCTGCCAGCGTCGTACCTCGTCGTCGAGCAGCGCGACCAGGGCCGACGCCGACGTCGCTGCGAACCCCTGTGCGGGGTCCGATCCGCGAGCCAGGCTGAGCAGCTCCTCGATCGTGCCCTCGAGCTCGTCGGCCGAGACGATCGCCTCCTGAGCCGCTGCCCGCACGTCGGCGTCGGTACCACCAAGTGCCGTCTCGAGCCCGAGCCGAAGTCCGGTCAACGGCGTGCGGAGCTGGTGCGACGCGTTGGCGGTGAACGTACGTTCCCGCTCGACGAGCTCACCGAGGCGTCCGGCGGTGACGTTGAGCGCCTCACCGGTCTGGTCGATCTCGGGTACGAGGCTGCTCGGCGTGCGCACCGAGAAGTCGCCCTCGCCCAACGTCCGTGCGGCGTCGGCGAGCGCCTCGAGCGGGCTGCTCAGCTGCCGGGCCTGCCGCCGCGCCACGACTACGGCGACGGCCACGGCGACCAGCGCGAGGCCGAGCATCACGCCCCACGTGAGTACGGTGCGGCCCCACACGTTGGCCTCGGGGGTGGCGGCACGTACGGCGCCGATGACGTGGTCGCCGGACGAGATCGGCACGACGGCGACGAGGAAGCCGCCGTAGTCCCCCTGGACGACCTGCCCGGTCAGCGCGAGCCGCACGGCTGCGTCACCCGCCGCCGGGCCCTTGCCGATCACCCGCTGCTCGCTGGTGTCGTAGAGCGCTACGACGACGTCGGTCTCGGTACGGGGCAGCTTGACGGGATCGCCGCTCTCGAACGACGGCTCGCCGGCGGCGACCGCCCGCAAGGCCGCCCGCTCGAGCTCCACCTGCTCGTTGGTGAAGTACAGCTGCCGTACGGCGACGGACAGCGGCAGGGCGAACAAGGCGATGGCGACCACCGCCGCCGTCACTGCCACGCCGAGGATGCGGCGCCTCATCCGCTCACCAGCCGCGCACCGACCTCAGCCACGTCAACCTCAGCCACGTCAACCTCAGCCACGTCAACCTCAGCGGTCGTCGAGGCGGTAACCATGGCCACGCAGCGTCGTGATCGTCGGCTCCGGCACGCCAGCCCGTTCGGCCGCCTCGGCGAGCTTGCGGCGCAGGGCCGCGATGTGCACGTCCAGCGTCTTGGTCGAGCCCCACCAGTTCTCGTCCCAGACATCGGCCATGAGCGACTCGCGGCTCACCGCGACGCCGGGTTCTTGCGCCAGCCGCGCGAGCAGGTCGTACTCCTTGCCGCGCAGGGCGACCTCCAGGTCACCGACCATGCAGGTGCGGGCCGCGAAGTGCACGTGCAGCGACCCGAGGTCGAGCGGGTCGACTCTCGCCCGACCAGTCCCTGGCTCGGAGCGACGCAGGTGGGCACGCAACCGCGCGAGGAGCTCGCGCATGCCGAACGGCTTGGTCAGGTAGTCGTCGGCGCCGCTCTCGAGCCCCGCGACGACGTCCATCTCGTCGCGCCGCGCGGTCAGGATGACGATGACCGTGCCTGGCTGCACGAGCCGGAGCTCGCGGCACACCTCGACGCCGTCCATGTCAGGCAGTCCCAGGTCGAGGACCACGAGGTCGAAGGCTCTGCTGCCCGCTGCCTCGGCCAGGGCACCACGTCCGGTGCGCTGGCGCTTCACCTCGTAGCCGTTGGACTGAAGGCTCGTCTCGAGCAGACGTCCGATCCGGTCGTCGTCCTCGACGACGAGAAGGTGGGCCACGGACCGAGCGTAAGCGGTCAACCGCCCCGCGGACGGCGGAAGGTGTCCGAGATCTCGTTCCGTAGCGAGGGATCGGCGAGCACCAGCACCTCGTCGCCGGCCTGCAGCACCGCATCGCCGCGTACCTGGAGGAGGGCTCGGTCGCGCACGACGAACGCGACCCACACCTCGCGGGGCAGACCGGCCAGCGCGTCGACGCTGTGCCCCTCGGCCGCGGAGCCCTCCTCGACGACGAGCCGGTGGACCCCGTCTGGTTCGTCGCGGAGCCGCACACCGAGCGCCCACGGCTCCGGCTCGACGGTACGCATCGGCAGCCGCAGCAGGCGCGCCACAGCGGGCACCAGGCTGCCCTGGACGACGACAGAGAACGCGACGACCACGACGATGATCCCGTACAGCCTCGGAGCGTCGGCGACGTGCGCGGCGAGGATGAAGCTGCCCAGCAGGATCGGTACAGCACCCTTGAGGCCGGCGAACAGGATGAAGCCGGTCTCGTTGCGGGCGAGCCGGGCCGGCAGGAGGCACAGCCCGACCAGGACCGGACGGATCACGAAAGCGAGGACCGCGGCCAGGACGAGCCCCGGTACCCACACGTTCGTCCGCCCGAGGACGCTCAGGTCGACGGTGAGGCCGAGCACGACGAAGGCGATGATCTCGCCGAGGCTGGCGAGCGCCGAGTGGAAGCGCTCGATCTCGCGCTTGAACGGCGCCGCAGCGTCGCTGATCAGGATGCCCGCGACGAAAACCGCGAGGAACCCCGACCCGTGGGCCACTGTGGTCAGTCCGAACAGCAGGAGCGCGCAGGCCAGGGTCCGTAGCGGGTAGAGCCCCTCGCTGGGCAGCGCCACCTCGCGCATGAACCACAGGACGGCGAGCCCGCCGAGGACGCCGAACGTCGCGCCGAGGCCCATCTCCAGGAGGAACTCGCCGGTGATGTGCACCGCTGCCCCCGCGCCGAGACCTCCGACCGCGAGCAGGCTGGCCATCAGGGCGATGCCGACAGGGTCGTTCGCGCCGGACTCGCCCTCCAGCACCGTCCCGCTCCGTCCGGCCACCTCGCGCTGGCCGAGTACGGAGAACACCACCGCTGGGTCCGTCGGCGCGACGGCTGTACCGACCAGGAGCGCGATGTACCAGCTCAGCCCGAAGGCGAGGTGGGCCAGGGCTGCCGCCGCGACCACGCACAGGAAGGTGCCGAGGACTCCGACCACGACGATGGCCCCGGCGGCGGCACGGAACCGCTTCCAGCCGATGTGCATCCCACCGTCGAACAGGATCAGCACGAGGGCCACGGTGACCAGCCGCTCGACCACCTGCTGCGGGGGTGCGTGCAGGTCGGGGATCAGGTGCGCGGCGATCGCTGCCGCAGCCAGGAAGATCGCCGGCGTTGGGATCTTGATCCGCTCGGTGAGCCGGTTGGACAAGATCGCCAGCAACCCGACCAGCCCCACCACGAGAACGACGGCGCCGAAGGTCTGCGTGTCGGTCACGACCGGTTCACCCTCTCCACGCTGCGGCAGGTGGCACCGAGAGGATCAGCCGGCTGAGAGCGGTGACGTGGTGATGGCCTGGTGCAGCGCCGATCCCGCGACCCACGCCGTCCACGTACCGTTCCAGTCCGACATCCCGGGGTCTCCCGAGGCGACGAGGTCCGAGGCGTTGCGGATCGTGTTCGTGACGGTGACCAGGTCGCCGTACTGCGCCAGATGATAGAAGTCGATGGCGTGTGCGGGGCTGAGGTTGATGCACCCGTGCGACACGTTGGAGACGCCCTGGTGGGCGACCGACCACGGCGCGGAGTGGATGAACGTCCCCGACCAGGTGAGCCGCGCGTCCCAGTTGACGACCAGGTCGTAGTAGTTCGGGTTCTTGGGGTCGCAGGTGATGCTGGCGCTGCAGCTGGTCATGCGCCGCGTGGGCTCTTTGAGCAGCACGATGTAGTTGCCGCTGCGCGTCGCGAACTGCGGGCGACCGAGGCTGGTCGGCCAGGAGCCGTACTTCCTGCCTGCGACGTAGACGGTCAGCATGTGGGTCTTGCCATCGACCTTCGTGACGTGGGCATCGCCGACCGAGAAGTTCAGCGTCGTGCTGTTCTGGCCGAACAGGGTGGGGCCGGCGCGCACGCCGTCGAGTGCAGCGACGAGCCGCACCCGGGAGTGCGGGACCCAGGCCGTCTGGGGCCGGAAGTGCAGCTCCTGCGAGCCGATCCAGTGCCAGGCGCCCACGATGGGTGTCGACGAGTACACGGTCAGCGCCCGCTCGACGGCCGCCTTGTCGTGGATGGGCTTGTAGAACCTGATCACGATGGGCGCGTTGACCCCGACGGTCCAGTCGCCCGACGGCGT
>DAIPJR010000319.1:0-1789 GCA_036770165.1 Actinomycetes bacterium
GACGACCGGTTCGGGTACTTCGGTGATGCTCCCGGCCCGGCCCTGCCCGCAGCAACCAAGCAGTTCGGCGGCTCGGCGGCACCCTCGGGCAACGCGGTCGCCGGCGCGCCCACGAACCCCTTCGACGGCTCGTACGCCGTCCAGCCGGCGTACGGGACCGTGCCCGCGTACGTGGCTGCGCCGCCGGCCCCGCCGACGCGACGGGGCCTCCCCAAGGCAGCGGCTGCGCTGGCGGCGCTCGTCGTCATCGGAGCGAGCATCTACGGCTGGAACGTCTACCAGCGCAGCCGCCCGATCTCGCTTCCCTCGTCGCTCGCGGGCCGGGCGGTCAACACCGACCCGGCCGCCCAGGCGGCGGCCCAGTCCATGGTGGCCGCCATGCACAACAAGAATCCGGGCGTTGCGACGGACGCCAAGATCTACGGGACCGGCCCGACCGCGTTCGTCCTCCTCGCCGCTCGCGCCAGCGAGAACGTCAGTGCCGACCTCGTCGGCGGCAACATGGGTCCGACGACCCAGATCGACGGCTCCACGTGCGCGCAGGCGCTGACGGGAACCATCTCGGCCTGCGTACGGACCTCGGCCGGCCTCACCGTCGCCGTCCTCACGCTCTCCGGGCCCCCGACCACCACGGCGTCCCTCCTCGACCAGGCCTGGCCGCAGCTGTAGCCAGACCCGCTCAGGCGGCTCAGGCGGCTCCGCCGGCTCAGGCGGCTCCGCCGGCGGTACCGGGCCAGCCGGACGTCGCCGAGCGGTGCCCGTCTGGGTCGACCGCCATGGCCTCCAGATGCGGCTGGCCCTCGACCCAGCGCAGCGCCGCCCGCCCCATGGCGAACGCGGCCGTCGCGTAGGCGTCGACGAACGTCAGGCCGGGCCCCACGAGGGTTACCGAGGCGAGCTCGGTGGCGGTCCGGCCGGTGTGCGGATCGAGGATGTGCGCCCCGCGCTCGGCGGTCCCTGAGGTGGCCACGGCTCCCTCGGTCAGGGGCAGCGTCGCGACGACGGCACCCGCCCGGTGCGGGTCGGCGATGCCGACGAGCCAGGGCCGGCCCGGCGCGCGCTCCCCGCGTACCTGGACGTCCCCGCCGCCGGCCACGCTGTGGTGCGCGAACCCGTGCCGCAGCAGCACGTCCGACGCGCCTTCCACGGCCCAGCCCTTGACGAGGCCGGACGGATCGAAGTGCCCCCCGAGCCATACCGCGAAGTAGCCGTCCGTGGCACGGGCCACCTCGTCGGACAGGGCCAGGACCACCCGCAGGTCGTCGGACACGTCGTCGAGGCGGAGGGTGCCCGCATCGACCCGGCTGACCTCCGAGTCCGGGCGGTAGGGCGAGAAGCGAGCGTCGACGTCGTGCAGGAGGGCCACGGCCTCGCGGACCGCCACTACCGCCTCGTGCTCGCGCTCGTCGACGCGTACCGCGAAGCTCACGACCGTGCCCATCACGGGCTCGGCCAGCCGCAGCAGCGGGTGGGGATCGTCAGCGATCGGGCCGCCCACCTCGGGTCAGGCGGACTTCTCGCGTCGCTCGCGCTTGGGGGTGTCGCGGGGTACGAGGGTCGGGTTGACGTGCTCGAGCACGACCTCGCGGCTGATGACCACCCGCGCGACGTCCTTGCGCGAGGGCACCTCGTACATCACCGAGAGCAGGACCTCTTCCATGATGGCGCGAAGGCCCCGGGCCCCGGTGCCACGCAGGATGGCCTGGTCGGCGATCGCCTCGAGGGCGTCGTCGCCGAACTCGAGCTCGACCCCGTCCAGCTCGAAGAGCCGCTTGTACTGCCGGATGAG
>DAIPJR010000153.1:0-5526 GCA_036770165.1 Actinomycetes bacterium
GGTCCTCGGCCAGCATGAGCGCGGCAGCCCCCAGCAGGACGTCCGGCGCCTTCAGCGGTTGAATGCGGCCCACGAACAGCAGCACCTGCGCGTCTGCCGGGAGGTTGAGCCGGCGACGGGCGGCGAGCCGGGACGCGGGCGTGAACAGGTCGAGGTCGACCCCGGGGAAGACGCTCGCCACCTTGGCCGGGTCGGCGCCGTACAGGTCGACCAGCTGGGCCGCCTCGTCCGGGGTGTTGGCCACGAGCCGGTCGGCCAGCTCGACGACCTGCTCCTCGCCGATCACCCGGGCGGACGGCTCGGGACAGTCGCCCTGGGCGAGCGCGGCGTTCTTCACCTTGGCCATCGTGTGCATCGAGTGGACGAGCGGTACCTGCCAGCGCTCGGCGGCGAGCGATCCGACCTGCCCGGACAGCCAGTAGTGCGAGTGGACGAGGTCGAAGTAACCCGGTTCGTGCCGGGCCTCGACGCGGAGCACGCCCCGGGTCACCGCGCAGAGCTGGCCGGGCAGGTCCTCCTTGGCCAGTCCTTCGAACGGTCCCGCGACCACGTGCCGGACCGTCACCCCGGCGGTCAGCTCGACCTCGGCCGGAAGGTCGCTTCGGGTGGCGCGAGTGAAGATCTCCACCTCGGACCCGAGGTCGGCGAGGCGTCGGGCGAGCTCGACGACGTAGACGTTCATGCCACCGGCGTCACCGGTACCGGGCTGGTCCAGGGGCGAGGTGTGGACCGAGAGCATGGCCACGCGTCGTGGCACCTTCATCGGGTCACCTCCGCTCCATCGCGTCCACCTGCAACCCACCTGCTGCCGACCTGCTGCCTCACCCTGCATGCAACCCTCGCAGATCCTCCCGGATTCCTCGCCCCGAACGCATCTCGGCCAACCTTCTCAACCGGTCGGACAGGCAGGAAGGAGCAGGATCTGGGTATGGACCCGGTGTATGCCACCGAACGGCTGGATGTCCGGCTCTGGGCGCCGGAGGAGGCCGAGGTCGCGTTCGCGATCTACGGTCGCTGGGACGTCGCCCGCTGGCTGGGCGCGGCCCCGAGGCCAGCCGAGTCGGTGGAGGCGATGCGAGCGACGATCGACCGCTGGGCCCAGCGGTCACAGGACGCGTACGGGATCTGGGCCGTCGTCCCGCGGGACACGGGGGTGCCCGTCGGCACGGTGCTGCTGGTTCCGTTGCAGGACGGCGATGCCCGACCGGTCGCGGAGGTGGAGGTGGGCTGGGCGCTGCACCCGGGCCACTGGGGCCAGGGCTACGCCACCGAGGCGGCTCGGGGGGCTCTCGACCGCGCATGGGCGGCGGGGCTGAGCGAGGTCTACGCCGTGGTGCACCCGGGCAACGACGCATCGGTCGCCGTCACGGCACGGCTCGGCATGACCCCGCTCGGACGTACCAAGCGGTGGTACGGCGTGGAGCTGGACGCGTTCCGGATCGACCGGCCCGAGGGCTGAGACCCGAACCGCTGCTGGCTACGGGGCTACCAGGGCCCGTACGGGCCGTCGGACGACGACCGCCCACCGCCGCCCCGCCGGCCGCCGTACTGGATCACCTGAGGACGGATCCCGAAGATGTAGACCAGTGCGGCGACGATGCCGGCGAGACCGACGATGCTCAGCCAGCTGTACGTGAGGCCGCCCGCAGCGATGGCCAGGTGGCCGACGGCCGCGAGGCCGAGCACGGTCACCCAGAACGCCTTGGGCAGCTTGTCGACCGCCTTGAACCCGGCGCTGGGCCGGATCGCGGCGTCACCGAACGCGGCGAACTTGATCACGAGCGTCGCGACCGAGAGCGCATCGTTGATCAGCGTGACGACGTCCATGGTTCGAACAGTAGCCCGGAGGGCTACTTCGCGGTCGGAGCCGCCTTCTTGACGGTGCGCTTCGCGGCGGTCGTCTTGCGGGCGACCGTGCGCTTCACGGCCGGCTTGGTGGCCGACTTGCTGGCCGGCTTGGTCGCCGACGGCTTCCGCGCAGCGGGGCGGCCGGTGAGGTCGCGGACGATCTTCTCGCCGCGGGCGGTCAGGTCGATGACCTGCTTGGTCGCGGGCTTGACGAGCCCTGCGACCTGCTTCGTCGCCGGCTCGACGATCTCGGCGACCTGCTTGCGCGCGGTGCCGTAGGTGTCGACGACGGCGGCCTGGACCTTTTTGGTCTCGACCACGGGGAGCTGCTTGCGCACATCGACGACGACGCCGGCGGCCTTGGTGCGAACGGTCTCGACAGCCTCGACGGCTGTGCTGGTGATCTGGCTGAGGATGGACATGGTGGGTTCCTTCCGGTTCATCGGGTACGAGCTCGGGCAGTTCTGGTCTTCACGGCGGCACTCGGCTTCGCGGCCGTGCCCGCCTTCCTGGCGGTGGCCCTCTTGGCGGTGGCCCTCGTGGCGGCCCTCGTGGCGGTCGCCTTCTTGACGACCCGTCGGGCTGCGACCGCTGGGATCGCGTGGTTCTCGCGGCGGAACGACTCGTAGACGTCGAGCAGCGCACGCTTCTGCCGCTCGGTCAGGACGCCGTCGGCGAGGATCGCCGCTGCGACCGCAGGGTCGCCGTCACGCTCCTCGAGGATGCCGGCGCGGACGTAGAGCGTCTCGGCGCTGATCCGCAGCCCGTTGGCGATCTGCTGGAGGATCTCGGCGCTCGGCTTCCGGAGGCCCCGCTCGATCTGGCTGAGGTAGGGGTTCGAGACGCCGGCCACCTTGGCCAGCTGGCGGAGCGACACCTCGGCCTGCTCACGCTGCTCGCGGATGTACTCCCCGAGCGATCCGACGTTGAGTGTGGCCATGTCTTCGATTCTCGCCCAGAGTGCTTGCTAGAGCAAGCGCCCAGCAAGCGTGTCGCGAGGTGAGGTCGCTCACACGGACCCTTGACACCGGCAGTACGCAGGAGGAATCTTCCTAATCATGTTAGACACACCGACTCGCGATAGGCAGACCGAACGGCGTGAGTCGACGCGTGCAGAGATCCTCGAGGCAGCCTGGACGATCGCCCGCGAGCGAGGCCTGTCACAGCTGACCCTGCGCGACGTCGGAGAGCGCGTGGGGATGCGGGCGCCCTCGCTGTACTCGTACTTCGACTCCAAGAACGCCATCTACGACGCCATGTTCGGACAGGCGTGGGCCGACTACCTGGCCACAGTCGAGGCGCTCCTCCCCGGGCTGCCGCGGAGCCCTCGCGCCGCCCTGCAGAAGGTCGCGCGCACCTTCTTCGACTACGCGGTCGCCGACCTTGCAAGGCACCAGCTGATGAACCAGCGCACGATCCCAGGGTTCGCCCCCAGCGCCGAGTCCTACGCGCCGGCCGTCGAGGTGCTCAGCCGCACGCAGGCAGCGCTGGTCCGGCTCGGGGTCGCGAGCTCGACCGACTTCGACCTCTTCACCGCGCTGGTCGGTGGGCTCGTCGACGCCCAGCAGGCCAACGACCCCGGCGGGGCGAGATGGTCGCGGCTGCTCGACCCGGCCGTCGACATGTTCGCCGACCACGTCGGCCTACCCGGATCCAGAAGGAGACCGGCATGACGCGTACCAGCCAGACCACCGCTGCGAGCACGAGGCCACGCACGTCGACCCTCGACAGGGCCACGCTGATGCGCCTGGCGCCGACGGAGTACGAGCGCGTATCGGCCGCACTGGGGGCGCTCACCACGAAAGACTGGGCGAAGCCGACGGACTGCCCGGGCTGGGACGTCCGCACGCTCACCACGCACATGCTGGCCATGGCCGAGATGGCCGCCTCCATCCGCGAGGGCAGCCGTCAGCAGAAGGCCGCCAACAAGCGCGGCGGCATCTTCATCGACGCCCTCACCGCGCTGCAGGTCGAGGAGCGTGCCGGCATGACCGGCCAGGAGGCGACCGCGAGGTTCCGCGTCGTAGGCCCGAAGGCGGCGCGAGCACGGCGACGTACCCCCGGGTTCATCCGCCGCCGGAGCATGCCGATGGACCAGCCGGTCGGAGGCCATCTCGAACCGTGGTCCTTGGGCTTCCTCATCGACACGATCCTGACGCGCGACCCGTGGATGCACCGGATCGACCTGAGCCGGGCCACCGGACGCGACCTCGAGCTCACCGCCGAGCACGACGGCGTCATCGTCGCCGACGTGGTGACCGAGTGGTCCGCCCGGCACGGCCAGCCGTGCGAGCTCGTGCTCACCGGACCGGCCGGCGGCCGATGGAGCTGGGGCAAGGACGGTCCCGTCATCGAGCTCGACGCCGTCGAGTTCTGCCGGGTCCTCTCCGGACGCGCGCCCGCCACGGGGCTGCTCACGACCGAGGTCCCGTTCTGAGGCAGACGCTCAACCGGAGAGCTGGTCGAAGCAGTAGTAGATCGCGACGGCGAAGTGGACGACCAAGGTCAGCGGCGCGCTCACGAAGGCCAGCCCGACGAGGGCCGCGTAGATGCCGAGGCCGAGGCCGAAGCGGCGTACCGACGCCCTCGCAGCGGCGACGTCGACGTGGTCCTGGAGCAGCTGCTGGCTACGGGTGACGGACAACCACAGAAGGACGAAGCCTACGGACGCCGCGAACATCGTCGCGCTGTAGACGGCCGCGGCGATGTGCGAGTCGGCCCCGCCCGCGGTGAGGTACTCGGCCAGCAGCCGGGTGGCGAACGGGATCGTCGTGACGACCATGAGCAGGAACAAGTTCGCGAACAGCACCACCCGGTCGACGGCTCGGACGCGGCTGAAGACACCGTGGTGGTTGACCCACATGATGCCGATCACGAGGAAGCTCACGACGAACGCGGCGAAGTTGGGCCACAGCCGGCCGAGCGCGTAGGCCAGCGAGTGGCCGCCGAGTGCGTCGCGGGCAGGTACGGCCAGATCGAGGACGAGCAGCGTGATGGCCACGGCCATGACGCCGTCGCTGAACGCCTCGACGCGCCCCGACCCCTCGGTCAGCGGGACCGCCATCGGCTAGGCCAGCCGGACCGGACGTACGGCTCCCACGGGCTCGCCCCCGCCGAGCACGTCGAGCGTGAGCTGCTCGGTCACGACCGGTGCCTCGACACCCATAGCCTGCAAAGCCGCCGCCACGACGACGGGACGGGCCCGCTGCCCGCCGTCGTCGATCTTGATCGCCACCGCGCGGCCATCGGCGAGGGCCACGACCTGTACGGCTTCGGCGCCGTCCTTGGCCATCAGCCCGGGTACGCCGCGCATCAGTGCCGTGACGTCGCGGCGGGTACCGCCGACCCACTCGGGGTGCGCTCGCATCGCGTCGGCCACGCGCCGCGGCGGGGTGCCCTCAGCAGCGAGCACGCAGGCTCGGCCGGCTCGGGCCAGGCCCAGCAGGGAGATCGCGAAGATCGGGGCACCGCAGCCGTCGATCCCGACAGCGGTCACCGGCTCGCCGGCCAGCTGCTCGAGGGTGGCCCGCAGCGCGATCTGGAGGGGATGAGCCGGGTCGCGGTAGCTCGCGGTGTCCCAGCCGTTGACCACGCAGGTCGCGAGCATCGCCGCGTGCTTGCCCGAGCAGTTCATGGCCACCCGCTCGGGGCCGTGCCCGGCACGGACCCAGTCACGTT
>DAIPJR010000154.1:0-5497 GCA_036770165.1 Actinomycetes bacterium
CCCGCCAGCGCGGCACGTCGAGGCAGTTGCGGCCGTCGAGGACCTTCCGGCCGGCAACGACCGCGCCGAGCTCGATCGGGTCGATGGCGCGGAACTCGGGCCACTCGGTGAGGTGGAGGACGAGGTCGACGTCGGCGCAGGCGTCGAACACGCCGGCCCGGTAGTCGAGCAGCGGGAACCGGACGCGCGCGTTGGCCATCGCCTGGGGGTCGTAGACGCGGACGTTGGCCCCCTGCTCGTGCAGGTTCGCCGCCACGTCGAGGGCCGGCGAGTCGCGCACGTCGTCGGAGCTGGGCTTGAAGGCGGCGCCGAGGACTGCGACCGTCCGACCGTTCAACGTCCCGCCGAGCTCGGCCCTGGCAAGGTCGACGGTGCGGCTACGGCGGCGCTGGTTGATGGCATCGACCTCGCGGAGGAACGTCAGCGCCTGGTCGACGCCGAGCTCGCCGGCTCGCGCCATGAACGCGCGGATGTCCTTGGGCAGGCAGCCGCCGCCGAACCCGAGGCCGGCCCGCAGGAACTGGCCGCCGATCCGGCTGTCGTGCGACAGGGCCTCGGACAGGATCGTGACGTCGGCGCCGGTGGCCTCGCAGAGCTCGGCCATCGCGTTGATGAACGAGATCTTGGTGGCCAGGAACGAGTTCGCGGCCACCTTGACGAGCTCGGCGGTCGCGAGGTCACTGATGACGACTGGGGTGGGCCGGTCGATCACCGGGGCGAAGACAGACCGCAGCGTGGCTTCGGCGCCGGCCGAGTCGACGCCGAAGACCAGGCGGTCCGGCGCGAGGCTGTCCTTCACCGCGTAGCCCTCGCGGAGGAACTCGGGGTTCCAGGCGACCTCGACGTCGTCGCCCGCTGGCGCCAGGGCACGGATCCGTTGGCGCAGCCCGTTGGCGGTACCGACCGGGACGGTGGACTTGCCGACGAGCAGTGCCGGGCGGTCCAGGTGCGGTGCGATGGTGTCGACCGCCGCGAACACGTAGGAGAGGTCGGCGGCGTTGCTGTCGGACTTCTGCGGCGTGCCCACGCAGAGGAAGTGCACATCGGCACCGGCCGCGGCCTCCTCCGGGTCGGAGGTGAAGGTCAGGCGCCCCGTCTCGAGGCTCGCAGCGAGCAGCTCGGGCAGCCCCGGCTCGAAGAACGGCAGGTCGCCAGCCGCCAGCCGCTTGACCTTCTCGGGGTCGACGTCGAGCCCGATGACCTCGTGACCCAGCTGGACCATGCACGCCGCGTGGGTCGCACCGAGGTAGCCGGTGCCGATGACGGAGAGGCGGTGGGACACCCGGCGAGCCTACAGGGGAGGCCTGCTGCGACACTGGCCCCGATCCACAGGGAGGTCAGCGATGAACGGGTTCTCGACGACGGAGGAGCAGGAGTTCCTGCGCGAGTCGGTGCGCAGCCTGGTGACCGACAAGATCGCGCCGCGGGCCGCCGAGATCGACGAGACCGCCGAGTTCCCCTGGGACGTCTACCGGGCGCTCGTCGCGTCCGACTTCCACGCGATCCACATCCCGGAGGCGTACGGCGGCGCGGGTGGGGATGCCGTGTCCGCGTGCATCGTCATCGAGGAGATCGCCAGGGCCTGCGCGTCGTCGTCGCTGATCCCTGCGGTCAACAAGCTCGGCACGGTCGGCATCCTGCTGTCCGCCTCGGAGGAGCTGAAGCAGCGCTACCTCCCCGAGGTCGCCCGCGGCGACGCCATGTTCTCGTACGCGCTCTCCGAGCCGGAGGCCGGTTCCGACGCGGCGTCGATGCGGTCGCGAGCAGTGTCGGACGGCGACGGCTGGGTGCTCAACGGGGGCAAGCGCTGGATCACCGGGGCCGGCGTCTCGACGTACTACACCGTCATGGCCGTTACCGACCCCGAGGCGCGCAGCCACGGCATCTCCGCCTTCGTGGTGCATGCCGACGACGAGGGATTCAGCCTCGGGGCGCCGGAGAAGAAGATGGGCATCAAGGGCTCGCCGACGCGGGAGCTGTACTTCGACAACGTCCGGCTGCCGGCCGACCGCATCATCGGCGCGCCGGGCACCGGCTTCTCGACCGCGCTAGCCAGCCTCGACCACACCCGCCCGACGATCGCGGCGCAGGCCATCGGGATCGCCCAGGGGGCGCTCGACTTCTCGCTCGGCTACGTCAAGGAGCGCAGGCAGTTCGGCAAGGCGATCGCCGAGTTCCAGGGCCTGCAGTTCATGCTCGCGGACATGCAGATCAAGCTGCACGCGGCCCGGCAGCTCACCTATGCGGCCGCTGCCAAGAGCGAGCGTGGCGACCACGACGCGACCGGTTTCGCCGCGGCGGCCAAGGCCTTCGCCTCCGACTCGGCGATGGAGATCACCACCGACGCGGTGCAGCTGCTCGGCGGCTACGGCTACACCCACGACTACCCGGTCGAGCGGATGATGCGCGACGCCAAGATCACCCAGATCTACGAGGGTACGAACCAGATCCAGCGCGTGGTCGTGGCCCGCCACCTGCTCAAGCAACGCTGACCCGGCCACGTGACCAGCCCTGGCACCCGGCCGGCGTCCGCGTCCCGGCTGACCCTGTCCAAGATCATGACGGTTGTCGACACGAACCTGCTGGGCACGGTGCACGGAGGCGTCGTCATGAAGTTCGCCGACGACGTTGCCGGGGCGGTGGCCGCGCGGCACTGCGGTGGCGCCGCGGTCACCGTCGCGCTGGACGAGATGCTCTTCCTGACGCCCGTACGGGTGGGCGACCTCGTGCACGGGTCGGCGCAGGTCAACTGGACGGGACACTCCTCGATGGAGGTCGGGGTGCGCGTCGTCGCCGAGCGCTGGGACGAGGCCGGTGTCCCCGCGGTACGCGTCGCGACGGCCTACCTCGTCTTCGTCGCGGTCGACGCGTCGGGCCACCCGCGCCCTGTTCCCCAGCTCGAGCTGGACAGCGACGAGGACCGGCGGCGGTTCCGCGAGGCGGAGATCCGGCGCCGGCACCGCCTGGCCCGCCGCGAGGAGATCCGCCTGTCACGAGGGTCCGCCCCCGCCGACGCCCCAACCCCCGCCGACGGCCCCACCCCTGCCGCCGGCCCCACCCCTGCCGCCGGCCCCACCCTCTCGCGTTGATCATGGGCAGATGGCCCATGTGGATCATGGAACAGGGGCCATCTGCCCATGATCAACGGGGCCGGCCGTGGGGGTGCGGCCGGCGGCCGGTTGGGGGGCTAGCTGGTCTTGCAGACCTTCTCGGCGGCTGACGTGGTCGTGACGCCGCCAGGGTTGTTGCTGCTGGAGCCGGACGAGGTGACGGTGACCGGCTTCGGGGCGACGTAGCTGGTGCCCACGATGATCTGGAAGACCTTGCCCTGGCCCTTGACCGCGGTCACGACCGCGCCGGGGAAGGCCGCCTCGAGCGTCTTCAGCGACACGTTGTAGCCGGGGTCGTACAGGATCTGCGTCGTCGTCACGCCGGTGACCGTCGCGTTCTTGGCCGGGCCGGCGCTGACGTAGCCGAGGGCGGTGAGGTCGGTGGTCGCCTTGGCACCCAGACCGGCGACGCCCCCTCCGTTCTGCACCTGCACGGTGATGTGCGACGGCGCGACGGTGACGGGGGTACCGGTCGGAGCCGCTGAGGCCGACGTCTGTCCGCCGATCGGCAGGTCCTCGTTGATGGCCTTGAAGAGCGCTGTGGCCTTGGTGTGGTTCCACAGGACGGTCGAACCAAGGCCGCCACCCGGCTGGTAGTTGACGTTGCCGAGCGGCACTGTCGCGAAGACGACGTTGCTCGGTGACAGCCCGTGCGTGCGGGTCGCCAGGTTGAGCAGGTCGGCCCGCGTGAGGCCGGTGTCCAGCGTGACCGACGACAGCGTGGCGCTCAGGAAGGCGTTGAGCTTCAACGGGTTCAGCAGCACCTGGGTGCTCAGCGCGGTGCGGAACACCGAGCCGAGGAACGCCTGCTGCCGCTTCATCCGCCCGAGGTCGGCGGTCGGGTCGACGTACCGAGCTCGTACGTAGGCCAGGGCCTTGGCGCCGTTGAGCTCGGTCGTACCCGCCGGGATGTTGAGCCCGCTCTTCGGGTCCCTGAGCGGTGTCGTGGAGCAGACGTTGACGCCGCCGAGGGCGTCGACCATCTTGACGAACCCCGCGAAGCCGATCTCGATGTAGTGGTCGATGTGGACGCCGGTGGCCAGCTCGATGGTCTGCACGGTGAGCCTCGCCCCGCCGAGGGAGTACGCCGCGTTCAGCTTGTTCTGTGACGGGCCGTGCCGCTTGCCCTGGTCGTCGGTGTAGGCGGGGATGGTCACGTAGGAGTCACGGGGGAGCGAGATCAGGGTGGCCTTGTCGCTGTGTGCCGACAGGTGCAGCAGGATCATCGTGTCCGAACGGCGGCCGGAGGCGTTGGCCGCCGTCGCCGAGCCGACGTGCAGGGCCGAGATCTGTGCTCTGGTGAGCCCGGCGCGGTTGTCCGACCCCACGAGCAGGAAGTTCTGCGCGACGGTGGAACCCGAGCCGCCGCCGCCGCCGGACCCGTGCCCGGGCCCGCCCGCGTCGATCACGTTGATCCGCTGGATCTTGGAGTCGTAGTAGCTGGCCAGCCCCGACCCCACGACGCTGAACGTCACGACGAGGACGGCCATCGTCCCGCTGACCAGGGTCAGCCAGAGCCGCCCGCGGGACCGGGTCCGGACGACCGCCACGCCCGCTGCGCGGCTGGACGCGCCGCCGCCGGACCGCCCGCGACGAGGCGCGGGGCCACGCGGGTTGAGCTCGGGCGGGAGCGCGGGTGGCGGTGTGCTCATGCGTTCGGTCCTCCGGTGGCCGGCTGCTGCCGACGAGACGGCCCTTCGAGCGTACGACGCCGCAGGGGTGCCGTCGGGTTGCGCGAGCCTGGGAGTCGCCCTGTGTTCTCCGTCACGCCGATGCCTGGGGCGGGCCCGGCGGACCCGGCGGGCCGTCCCTGGCACGTTACCGTTGATCCCTCATGTCGCCCGAAGCCTCGTCCCCCGTACCCGCGTGGCCACCCGTCAGCGTCGTCATGCCCGTTCTCGACGAGGAGCGGCACCTACGCGAAGCCGTCCTCGGGGTCCTCGACCAGGACTACCCGGGCGAGCTCGAGCTGATCATGGCTCTGGGCCCGTCCCGCGACCGTACGGACGAGATCGCTGCGGCGC
The DNA here is from genome assembly GCA_036770165.1 of Actinomycetes bacterium. Classification (GTDB taxonomy): domain Bacteria; phylum Actinomycetota; class Actinomycetes; order Prado026; family Prado026; genus JANYIP01. The sequence continues at coordinate 5,135 of DAIPJR010000154.1, forward strand.
TCGAGCGGGAGCACCCGCAGGTCCGGTCGGTGCGCAACCCGGCGGGGACCACCCCCGCCGCCTTGAACGCCGCCGTGGCCGCAGCGCGGCACGGCGTGGTCGTACGCGTCGACGGGCACGCGCTCTTCCCGCCGGACTACGTGCGCACGGCCGTCGAGGTGCTCGAGGAGACCAAGGCCGACAACGTCGGCGGGATCATGGCGGCCGAGGGCGTGACGGCGTTCGAGCAGGCGGTCGCCTGCGCGATGACCAGCCCGCTCGGCGTGGGCAGCGCCCGCTTCCACACCGGAGGTGAGGCGGGCGAGGTCGACACCGTCTACCTCGGCGTGTTCCGTCGCGAGGCGCTCGAGCGCGTCGGTGGCT
>DAIPJR010000155.1:0-1102 GCA_036770165.1 Actinomycetes bacterium
GCGCAGACGGCACGGATGTCGGGGCGACGATCGAGGCCCTGCACCGCTACGTGGCCGCGACACCGGCGCGCCTCCTCGGCCTGTCCCTGCCTGACGCCGTCGGGGACGTGCGGGCGCAGAACCAGCCGGGTACGCACAACGAGTACCCCAACTGGCGGGTGCCCCTCGCCGACTCCTCCGGCCGTTCCGTGCTGCTCGAGGACCTCGCCGGATCGGAGCGGCTACGGGCCCTGGCTCGCGCCTTCTCAGGTCCGCCGGATGGACCCGGCGCGGTTCCTGCGGGCTGACGTACTCGTCCGGGTCCGGGTCGGATAGCGTGACCGTGTGAGGAACGCGATCAGAGCCGCCGTGGTCACCATCGGCGTGCCGTTGACCACCCTGCTCGCCTCGCCGGCCTTCGCCGCGCAGCACAGCTACGAGGGGGACGACCCCGGTCCCGGCCTCACCGCGGCTGAGACGCTGGGGCTGTTCGTGGGCATACCCGCGCTCGTGATCGCGGTCATCTACCTGCTCGTCTTCGCCGGCTCTGGTGCCCGCGGCCCGCGCTATCGCGCGGGTGTCGCCTGGCGCGGCGACCCCGAGTGGTGGGGCGCTCCCGGTGACGCTGCGACCGACGCCGCGCAGTCCCTGTCGGCAGCGCCCACGACCGGTGGGGGCGGTGCCCGTGCCCACTGGTGAGATCTTCTCGGACCGGCAGCGTGAAGAGGTCGCCCGCGCCATCCGCGGCGCCGACGAGGACACTGGGCTGCGATTCAGCGTCTACATCGGCTCGCTCGCCGGTTCCACCCGCGAGCGCGCGCTCCAGCTGCACGCGTCGCTCGGTGCCCAGGCCGACCACTCGGTCCTGGTGGCTGTCGACCCGGGTCTGCGGCAGACCGAGATCGTCACCGGCCACGAGGCCAAGCGCTACCTCGACGACCACGCCTGCGCGCTCGGAGCGCTTGCGATGACGACCCAGTTCAGCGCCGGCGACCTCGCCGGTGGCCTGGTCAACGGGCTGCGCACCCTGGCCGAGCACGCCCGGCACCCCAAGGTCCTGCACCTCGACCAGCCCTAGGGCACCTCGGGCGCGGACGGCGTCGCGCGAGGTGCCCTAGGGCTG
>DAIPJR010000155.1:1112-5495 GCA_036770165.1 Actinomycetes bacterium
CCGATGACGCTGAAGGGCCGATCGACCTCGGCGGCCCTTCAGTCGGAGTCGCGAGTCTGGCAGCGCAGGGCGCGCTGGACGCCGTCGCGGCCCTCGGCCAGCAGCCGTGCCACCGGGGCGACGGGGTGCTGCTCGGCGATGTACGCCTCCGTGCGCTCGACGATGGCCTCCTCGACGAACAGCGCGGGGTAGAGGCCGACCACGATGTTGGACGCCATCTCCGGTGAACGGCTCGCCCAGACCGGGCCGATCGAGGCGAAGTAGCGGTCGACGTACGGCCGCATGAGCTCGCGGTGGTCGGGGTCGAGCAGGCCGGCGATGGTGGCCGTCTGCAGCGCGTTGGGCAGCTCGTCGGACTCGACGACGGAGCCCCAGGCCTCGGCCTTCGCCTCCGGGGTGGGCCGGCCGGCGCGGACCGTCGCCGCGTGCCGCTGGCCGGATGCGGTGTTGTCGCGGTCGAGCTCGGCCTCGATCGCCGCATCCCCGAGGCGCCCGGTACTGACCAGACGCCGCAGCAGCGACCAGCGCATCTCGGTGTCGACGGTGAGGCCCGGCAGCGCCACGGAGCCGTCGAGGAGTGCTGCGACGACGTCGAGCTGCTCGTCGGTGCTGGCGCTGGAGGCGAACGAGCGTACGAACGCGAGCTGGTGGTCGCTGCCCGGCTCCGCCGACTCGGCCAGCTCCTTCAGCGCGGTGGCGAACGATGCCTTGGTCGTTGTCCGCTGCTCCGGCGCGACGTACAGGTCGAGGGCGGCGGCGGCCTGCCGGAGGACCGACTGGACGGTGACGATGTCGCTCTCGACGCCTACGCCCGCGGCGACCAGGCGGACGAAGTCGCGGGCCGGCATCTCCGCGTCACGGGTCATGTCCCAGGCGGCGCTCCAGCACAGGGCCCTGGGGAGCGAGTCGGCGAGCTCGCCGACCGATGCGGTGAGCGTCTCGAGCGAGCGGGCGTCCAGCCGTATCTTGGCGAAGGTGAGGTCGTCGTCGTTGAGCAGCAACAGGTCCGGCTGCCGCTCGCCGACCAGCCCGGGTACGTCGGTGAGCGGTCCGACCACGTCGGTCTCGACCTTGGCCCGGCGGACGAGGCCCCCGGGCGTGCGGTCGTACAGGCCGATCGCGATGCGGTGCGATCGCAGCGTCGGATGGTCGGCCGGTGCCTCCTGCTCGACCGCGAAGGAGGCGTAGCTCCCGTCGCCAGCCAGCTCGAACGACGGGCGCAAGGTGTTGCAGCCGGCGGTCTGCAGCCACTCCTTCGACCACTCGGCGAGGTCGCGCCCCGAGGTGGCCTCCAGCTCGGTGAGCAGGTCTACCAGCCGGGTGTTGCCCCAGGCATGCTTGTCGAAGTACGTGCGCACACCGTCGAGGAAGTGCTCCAGGCCGACCCAGGCCACCAGCTGCTTCAGGACCGAGGCCCCCTTGGCGTACGTGATGCCGTCGAAGTTGGCCTTGGCCGCTTCGAGGTCGGGCGCATCTGCGGCGATGGGATGTGTCGACGGGAGCTGGTCCTGCCGGTATCCCCATGCCTTGCGACTCGTCGCGAACCCGGTCCAGGCGTCGGTGAACCGGGTCGCCGTGGAAGCAGCGTGGTAGGCCATGAACTCGGCGAACGACTCGTTCAACCAGAGGTCGTCCCACCACTGCATCGTGACGAGGTCGCCGAACCACATGTGCGCCATCTCGTGCAGGATCGTGTTGGCCCGGGCGTCGCGCGCTGCCTGCGTGACCTTGCTGCGGAACACGTAGTCCTCGAGGAACGTCACGGCGCCCGCGTTCTCCATGGCGCCGGCGTTGAACTCGGGGACGAACAGCTGGTCGTACTTCGTGAACGGGTACGGCCGGGCGAACTGCTCCTCGAAGAACGCGAAGCCCTGCTTGGTGATCTCGAGGATCTCGTCGGCGTCGAGGTAGCTGCCGAGGGAAGCGCGGCAGTAGACCCCGAGGGGGATCTCGCCACCACCCGGCCGCTGCCACACGTCGCGCACGACGTGGTAGGGGCCGCCGACGATTGCGGTGATGTACGGCGAGATGCGCGGCGTGGTGCCGAAGGTCCAGCGCGAGACCCCGGGCTCGACGGTGCTGGGGGTGCCGTGCGGCTCGTTGGAGACGAGCTCCCAGTGCGACGGCGCGACCACCGAGAACGAGAACGTCGCCTTGAGGTCGGGCTGGTCGAAGCAGGCGTACGCCCGCTTGGCGTCGGCGGCCTCGAACTGCGAGTAGACGTAGACCTCCTTGTCGACGGGGTCGACGAACCGGTGCAAGCCCTCACCGCTGCGCGAGTAGATGCAGCGGGCGACCCCGCGCAGCTCGTTGGCCGCGGCGAGCCCGTCGAGGCGGATCCGGTTGTCCGTGGTGACCTCGGCGGGGTCGAGCGAGCGCCCGTTGATCTCGATGGACTCGAACGAGGCCGCGAACAGCTCGACGAACGTCGAGGCGCCCGGCTCCGAGCAGGCGAACGTCACGCGGGTGCGCGACTCGAACTCGGTGTCGCCCTTGGTGAGGTCCCAGTCGACGGTGTAGGTGTCGACGGTCAGCAGGCGGGCGCGCTCGGCGGCCTCGGCCCGGGTCAGGTTGTTGCCGGTCACGGGGTGCGGTCTCCTCGTCGTCAGCCCTTGGGGCACGGGGTGTCGTCAGCCTTGGGGCATTAGGTCACCGTAACCGAACTCGCCGTCCGTCGCGGAATGACGTCGCCCGCCAGATGATTGTCCTGGTATGACCGATTCTGCTCCGAAGGGTGCCTCCGCAGCCGTGCTGGCGACCACCGCTCACGTGGACTTCTGGTTCGACCCGATCTGCCCGTGGGCGTGGATCACGTCGCGCTGGATGCTGGAGGTCGAGCAGGTCCGCGACGTAGCCGTCCGCTGGCACGTGATGAGCCTCGCCGTGCTCAACGAGGGCCCCGACCTGACCGAGTCGCAGCGCGAGTCCTTGGGCCGTGCGTGGGGACCGGTCCGTGTCGTGGCCGCAGCGAAGGCTCTGCACGGCGACGACTTCGTCCTGCCGCTGTACACCGCGCTGGGGCAACGCTTCCACGACCAGCAGCTGCCCAACGAGCGTGCCACGCTCGAGGCGGCGCTCGTCGAGGTGGGGCTCCCGCCCGCCCTGGCCGACTACGCGACGGCGACCGACTACGACGAGGACGTGCGGGCCAGCCACGCAGCCGGGATGGAACCGGTGGGCCTCGAGGTCGGCACGCCGATCATCCACACCGATGGCATGGCGTTCTTCGGGCCGGTGGTCACGCCGATCCCGCGCGGTGACGCCGCGGCACGGCTCTGGGACGGTGTGCGGCTGGTGGCAGGTACCGACGGGTTCTTCGAGCTGAAGCGCACCCGCACCCGGACCCCCACGTTCGACTGACGGCCCGCCTGCGGGAGCGCGTCCGCGGGTCTGGCACCCTTGACGTCCATGGGTCACGACTTCACGCCGATGCAGGCTGTCCACGACGCCGTCCGCCGCGATCTCATCCGTTTCGCGACCCTGCTCGGCGGTACGGCGCCGGTCACCGCTTCGCGGTCCGTCGCGCTCGGCCGGCAGTGGGAGCTGGTCGTGGGGCGGGTCGTCGAGCACGAGCGGCTCGAGGACGACCTCCTGTGGCCAGCGGCGCGACGGTCCGTACCAGCCGACGAGCAGCAGCCGCTGGATCGCATGACCGAGCTGCACGACCAGCTCACGTCCCTCCTCGCGGTCGGCTCCGAGCTGTTCGCCTCCGGTGCGGCCTCCGGCGGTGTCGCGCGGCGACAGCTCGCCGACACCGTGGAGCGGGCTGCGGTGCTCGCCGACAAGCAGTTCGCGTACGAGGAGAGGACCGTGCTGGTCCTGCTCGACCGCTACCTGCCGGAGCCGGACTGGGCGGCCTTCGTGGCGACCCTGCACGCGCCGACGGGCCCGTTCGTCGACCCCGTCCACCTGCCGTGGCTGCTCGAGGGCTCCCGGCCCGACCGCGTCAGCGCGCTGCTGGGGCTGCTCGGAGACGATGCCCGAGACGCGTACGAGCAGGAGTGGAAGCCGGCGCACCGGCTGCGCACGGCCGAGGTCTGGTAATCCCCTCGCCAGCCAGCCTCACGCGGCGTCGAGGAGCCGCGCGCGGACCGTCGCGGGGTCCACTCCCAGCGTCACCAGCAGGACGACCGCTGGGTCGTGCGGTTCGCCGTCGACGAGCGCCAGCAGCAGGTGGTCGGTGCGCAGCTGGCGGGTGTGCGCCGCGGACGCAGCGGCCAGAGCTGCCGCGAGCACCTGCCGGGCCGAGGCCGTGAAGCGCGCACGCCCGCCTCGTGACGCCGGCGCATCGTCTGGTGGGACGGTCTCGCCCGCGCCTTCTGCGTCGAGGCCGATCGCGGCCAGCGCTCGCCGGTCGAGCTCCTCGAGACCGCCCCGTGCGGC
>DAIPJR010000010.1:0-8501 GCA_036770165.1 Actinomycetes bacterium
CAGGTCACAGGGGTGGGCCGCCTGGGGATCGAACCCAGAACCCGCGGATTAAAAGTCCGCTGCTCTGCCGATTGAGCTAACGGCCCGTGATCGTCTCGATCACTAGCCAGTCTAAGGCGGCGCCGGCCCCCGGTCAGGGTCGACGCCGCCTTGTGCAGCAGCCTCGTACGAGGAGCGGCTACCACTCCACCCAGTGCCCGGGCGCCGCCTGCCAGATCGACGTCGCGGGCTCCCCGGCGAAGACGGGGCCGAGGTGGTTGTATCCGAGGCCTAGTGCGTAGAAGGCGTTCATCTGCTCGACGTCCGTCCAGGTGTCGACGCCGATGACCTCGGTCGACGGCTCCTCGCCGGGGCCGGAGGCGCGTACCCAGGTGCTGTGCGACGCCTGTCCGTGCATCCGACCCACGTTGATGGTCTCGGAGGCGTACGCGTGGAACGCGTCCCCGGCTTTCTCGACGGACGTGACCGACGCGCGCAAGATGCCGACGGCCTGGACGGACGTACCCGCGACGAGCGGGAGGAAGAAGTTGCCGAAGCCCTGGGTGGCGCCCCAGACGATGGCGTCGCGCTCTGCGAACAGGTGCGACGCCGACTCCTGCACGGCCGGGTTCCCGAAGAAGGTGCCGAGCCCAGACATGCTGTTCCAGAGGTCGATGAACAGGATGTCCCCGGGGTTGTCGATCCCGGTGAACACGTTGTGGCTGAGGTCGCCGAGCGCCCGCGCCCCGGCAACGCTTGCTGGCGCTCCAGCGGTGGCGTTGTGCGTGGCCCGCGCTTCCTCTGTGGAGGCCACGGCCGGGAGACCGCGCACGGTCAGCAGGAACAGCGACGCTCCCGCGTCGCCGGGGTACGTGACGTTCTCGCTCGGTGCAGACATCGTGGGCCTCCCGTGTCGGTGGGTACGTACCGGCGGTACGTGCCCATACGACGAACGAGGAACGCCCGGGACGACAGCTACGGCAGCGACAACAACAGCGATGCTCCCAGCCTCCACCACGGTCAGAACCCGGGGATCGACTTCACCTCGAGGGCCATGAGCTCGCCGACGGCGCGCCCGAGAGTCCCGTAACCCTGGAACCGTCCGACGTCGAACCACTGGTCGGCCGTGGTGTCGCCCGGGAACTCTGGCTGCTTCACGGCGTAGGTGGCGAGCGGGAACGCCTGCGGGCTGGCACTGATGTCCTGGCCGAGCACCGCCTTGCCAACGACGAGCCAGCCCATCTGATCGTCCGAGTCGCCCGGGTAGCAGATCCGCCCCTTGACCACGGACAGCGTGCTGAGCCGCTTGTGCAGGTCGCGCAGGTCCTGGTTTGGATCCGTACCGTCCTCGGCCGACATGGTGGACAGGTCGAGCCCGTCGATCTTGAGGACGACACCGAGCTCCTCGTAGGCGAGAGCGGCTGCCTCACCGAGCGCGGCCGCCAGCGAGTGGTCCCCCGACGCATCGATGCAGCAGATCACGTGGCAGCGCCTGCGCAACAGCTCGACCAGCCCGAGGTTCTCGTAGTGCCCGCCGTCGGTCACGTAGACGAACCGGTCGTCGGCCGGGTAGATGCCGGCGAGCTCGAACGCGTAGTACTGCAACCGCCGGATCCACGGGAGCGGCGCGCGCTCCGACTCGAGCTTCGGCAGCTTGTCCGGGTCGAGCCGCATCAGCGAGTGGTAACGCGGGTTGGGCAGCCAGGCCCCGAGCCGCGCGTTGGAGACGGCGAGCAGCCGGTCGTACGGCGTGGAGCTCGACCCCATCGACGACGCGACCGCCGCTCCCGAGATCGCTGCGGCAGCAAGGAGCGTGACGTCCTGCTCGTACGCCTTGCCGCGTACGGCCGCCTCGAGGTCTTGGGTCGTGAAGTAGCCGAGGTCGGGGGCGCCCACGTAGTCGGACGAGAAGACGAACGGGACGACGCGACGCCCGGGAGGCGCGAGCGACTGCCCCGAGACATGGGCGGCCGCGCACAGCAGCAGCCGGAGCCCTCCGTGCTCGGCATCGGCAAGCGTCCCGTCCGGTCGCAACGGCCGGCCGAAGGTGGAGAGGGTGGACCTCAACCCGTACGTGATCGGCTCGACTCTGCCCGAGTCCGTACGCCGTAGGTAGAAGGCCGACGCCAGCCGTTCCCGATAGAAGGGGTGCAGGCTCATCCGGGTCTGGTCGAAGAGCAGCATGCAGAACATCAGGAAGCCCCCGGCGATCAGCGGTTCCTTGTACGACGCCGACGCACCGCGCAGCTCGTTGATCGCACCGCTGACGACTGCGGCGAACGCGATCAGCACGAGCACGATCAAACCGGCGAGAACCAGGAACGTCAGCAGGAAGGTCAGCAACCAGCCGGCGCTGGTGCGCAGCTTGGTCCAGAAGGACCCGACGGGCGGGCCGTTGCCCTTGCTCGTGCCGCTCGAGCTCTTGGGCGACACCAGGTTGAGGACCGTGGTGAAGGTGGCCACCAGCGCCGCCCCGGCGGTGACGCTCGCTGCCTTCTGCGCCGAGCCGCCGACGGTCGTGGTGCCGTGCGCCATGACCAGCACACCGTGCACGAGGAACGGGATGCCGACGACGAAGGCGGCGACGAGCAGCCCGAGCAGCACCAGCAGGCCGGACGCGCCGGAGAGCACGAGGCGCAGCCGCGGGAAGCTCACGACGCCGGAGACCGTCCACGCGAGGACGGCGAGCACGAGGACCGAGCCGAGGCTGATCCACATCCACGGGTCGAAGGTGGGAGCCGCGTTGCCGAGCGGGACGAGGTCGCCACCCCACGGGGAGACCTTGGCGTACAACGCTGCGACCGGCCACGCGGCCAGGACGATCGTCGCGTACATCATCGAGAGCCCGAGCAGGCTGTTGCGCAGGATCACGAAGATCGCGACCGCCCACTCGGCTGCACCGTCGGCGATGTACTCGCCGTGCCGCCGGACGAAGTCCTCCTCCTGGCCGCCCGCGGCAAAGCTCTCGGCGATCGGCAACGGCACCGCGTCGTCGTCGTCCCTCAGCAGCAGCCTCGGGTCCGCCGCGGTCGCCCGGATCGCCTGCAGCGCGCTGGCGAAGTAGCCGCCGCCGGACACCGACGCGAGCAGCTGCGTCCTGGCCAGGACCCCTTGCGCAGCAAGGGACTGGACGGCTCCCATCGCAAACGTCCCCGCCCGGATCCCACCTCCGGACAGGCATACGCCGACCCGCGACGCCGGGTCCCCGGGAAGCTGGCCGGCCGGCACCCGGTAGTTGCCAGACCACGCCGTCGGCAGGCCAGGGGCATCCAGCGCAGGCTCCGGCGTGGCCACGTCGATGTACCGGGACCGGCGTCGCTCCCGAGGATGTGCGTAGGCATGGTCCTCGTGCCTACCGAGACGTGCGGTGAGCACGGGCGACGGCGTGTCATCGGTCGGAGGCGCGTCGGCGGGCGACACCAGCTGCTCCTCCTGCGGTGCGAAGAACCGCCGCACGAACCCGCTGCCCAGGTGCCTGACCCGGCCGAACAACCCTTTCTCCGGCATTCCCGCGGCCTTCGCGATCTGGGCATCGCGGAAGCGCCGACCACCCTCGACCAGCCTGCGGCGGACCGACGCCCACCGGTGGGTCACGGCCCTTCGCGCCCGGCCGACCTCGCCACCGATCCAGCTGCTCGCGTTCGAGATGCCGAGCGCGAGCAGCCTGCGCAGCCACGTCAGCGGTGGGCCGAGGACGAACGACAGGGTGCGGCTCACCAGCGTCAGGAGTACGAGCGCGGCGCACAGCGCAGCCGGCAGCAGGGCGACGAACTTGGTGACTGCCATGGCGGTCGCGACCTGGAAGAGCACGTCAGGTCGGGTGGCTGGCAGCGGCCCGGGCGGGACGCCGAACAGCAGGAAGGTGTTCTCGGCGACGTCGAACAGACCGGCCAGCACGGCCGCGCTGGCTGCCGTGGTCATCAGCCAGCGCATCCGACCGGTGTAGAGCATCCGGGCACCGATGGCGCAGATCGAGACCAGCACGGCGACGTAGACGACGATGTAGCCGTAGTCGACCGTCAGCGACCACCGGATGGGTCCGGACCCGATCGGTGACGCCATGGCGCTGAACGCCGTCCAGCCACCGGCGAGCTCGAGGTCGACGATCTTGCCGCCGGCCTCCGGCAGGACCTTCGGGAGCGTCAGCACCAGACCGGCCAACGCGGCGACACCCGTCGTGGTGCCGAGCAGGAGCCAGCGATGCCGGCCGACGTGCGGCGGGCTGGAGGCGCCTTGTGGTCCCGCGTAGTCAGCAACCATTGACCATCACCCCGTCGCGCTGTGGAACCTCGCGCCATTCCTAGCAGCACAATTGATCAAGGTCAACGACTGGCGCGGCGCAGATCTAGACTGCGCGAATGTCGACCACTCCGGTGATCTCCACCCATCGGCTCAGCAAGACCTATCCGGGCAAGCGCGGGCGCGGCGGCCCTGTGGAAGCGGTGCGCAGCGTCGACCTCGAGGTCGCCAGCGGCGAGATCGTCGGCTTCCTCGGCCCGAACGGCGCCGGCAAGACCACCACCTTGCGCATGCTGACCACGCTGCTCGAGCCGACCTCGGGCGAAGCGACGGTCAACGGCTACGACCTGCGGCGCGACCCGGTCAGCGTCCGGCGCTCGATCGGCTATGTCGCGCAGTCGGGCTCCTCGTACCCGGAGGCCGTCGTCGGCGAGGAGATCATGGACCACGCGCGGCTGTACGGCGTCGATCGCGTCGTCGTCGCCGGCAGGATCGCCGAGCTGTTCGCCAAGATGGACCTCGCCGGCATGGAGCGGCGGCAGGTGAAGTCGCTCTCCGGCGGCCAGCGGCGGCGCCTCGACATAGCGATGGGCCTGGTGCACGAGCCCACGCTCGTGTTCCTCGACGAGCCGACGACGGGCCTCGACCCGCAGTCGCGCGCCAACCTGTGGGAGCACATCCGCAGCCTGCGCGACGACCTCGGGACCACTGTCTTCCTGACGACGCACTACCTCGACGAGGCCGATGCGCTGTGCGACCGGATCCTCGTGATCGACAACGGCGGCATCGTCGCCGAGGGCACTCCCGAGGCACTCAAGCGCGGTGTGTCCGGCGACGCGGTGAGCCTGTCGTTCGCCGACGCGGGACAGGCCACCGCGGCCTCGGCGGTGGCACGTACCTTCCCCGGGGCAGAGGAGCTGGCCACCGAGGGGGCGGTGGTCCGGTTCAGGGTGCCCGACGGTGGGCACGCGATCCCCTCGTTGCTGCGCGAGCTCGATGCTGCCGGCCTGCCCCTCGTCGGCGTCGAGGTGCGCCGGCCGACGCTGGACGACGTGTTCCTCTCCCTCACCGGCCGGTCGCTCCGCGACGAGTCCGCGTCCTGAAAGGTCTTGGCCACTATGACGTTCTTCACCGAGACGTGGATCGTCTTCGCCCGGGCGATGCGCCTGTCGCTACGCAACCCGACCTGGGTGATCATCGGGCTGACTCAGCCGATCCTCTACCTGACGCTGTTCGGGCCGCTGCTCAAACCGTTGGCGCCGACACTCGGCACAGCCAACGCATGGCAGCTGTTCGTCCCCGGAATGCTGGTCCAGCTGGGCATCTTCGGGGCGATGTTCGTGGGCTTCGGGCTCGTCGCCGAGTACCGCGCCGGCGTCATCGAGTCGATGCGCGTCACTCCCGCGAGCCGTACGGCGCTGCTGCTCGGCCGGGTGCTGCGCGACGTCCTCGTACTCCTCGTCCAGGCGACGATCCTCACCCTCGTCGCCATCCCGCTCGGGCTGCGAGCGCCCGTCGGCGGCGTCCTGATCGGCCTGGTCGTGGTCGCGCTGCTCGGCGCCGCGTTCTCGTCCATCTCCTACGCGCTGGCCCTCACGTTGAAGAGCGAGGACGCCCTCGCGCCGCTCCTCAACGGTGTCGCGATCCCGGTGCTGCTGCTCTCGGGCATCCTGCTGCCGATGAGCATCGCTCCCAAGTGGCTCCAGGACGTCTCCGACGTCAACCCGCTCAAGCACATCGTCGAAGCCGTACGCGCACTGTTCCGTGGCGACCTCTGGGTGTCGACGGTGGTCTGGGGTCTCGGCCTCACCGTCGGCCTGGTCCTCGTCGGCACCTGGTACGGCACCAGCACCTTCCGCCGCGAGTCGTCCTAGTCGGGCTCAGCCGCCGGGCTTGAGCGGCCAGCCGGGCAGGTTGCGGACGACCATCCAGACGACGGCGACGGCGAGGACGACGAACCCGCCGCGTCGAGTCAGCGTGAACGAGTAGGCCCGACCGGTGAGCCCTGCCAGCAGCCAGCGCGCCCAGACGTACAGCACGAACGGCAACGTCGCCAGCAGCACGATGTTGTCGTGCACGGCTGCCGACCAGTGGCCGGTCAGCAGCGCGCGCACCATCCGAAGACCGCCACACGCCGGGCAGTCGAGCCCGGTCAGCATCTTGGTGGGGCACTCCGGCATCAGCACGTTCGGGTCGTTCGGGTCGTGCGTCGCGAGGTACGCGCAACCAGCCAGCGCCCCGAGCGTCGCGGCGACCGGGGCTAGCCAGAAGCGCCGAGGCACCGGCTCCCCCCCGGGGAGCACCTGCTGCCGCTCGGACGTCGTCACCGTCCAGAGGTCAACCATGCAGCGGCCGGCCCTGCGGATCGGTGACGTTGCCCACGAGCATGAGGATCCCGTCGATCAGCGCCCACACGCCGAGGCCACCGCACGTCAGCAGCTGCGCCACCGCGATGCCGTAGTGCCCGGTGTACCAGCGGCCGGCGCCGAACCCGCCGAGAAGGATCTGCAGCACCCCGGCGACCACCTTGGACTTGTCCGAGTAGGGCCGGCCGTACTGGTCGACGCCCCAGGGCGCGCCGGGCTGCGGAGGTCCGTAGCCGGGCGGCGGGTACCCGGGGGCGCCGTACACCGGCGGCGGGACGTACCCGCCCTGGAACGACGGCTGACCGCCGGGCGGGAACGGCTGCTGGTACTGGGGCGGTTCGGGCTGCTGGTACTGGGGCGGCTCGGGCTGCTGGTACGGCGACTGCTCGGGCTCGTGATCGGGCTGCTCGCCGCCGTCTGGTGTGCTCATGCCTGCATCCTTGCGCAGCCGATCTACGACGGCCAGCGCCGCGCGGCGTGCCGGCCCGGCGGGTCAGAGCTCGCGCACCCGTCCGGCCACGACCACGAAGCGCCGGTCGACGCGAACCGCGTCCAGCATGCGCCGGTCGTGGGTGACGAGGACGAGCGTCCCGTCGTAGGTGTCGAGCGCCTGCTCGAGCTGCTCGATGGCTGGCAGGTCGAGGTGGTTGGTGGGCTCGTCGAGCACGAGCAGGTTGACGCCGCGCGCCTGCAGGAGGGCGAGGGCGGCTCGCGTGCGCTCGCCCGGCGACAGGGTGCCGGCCGGTCGGAGCACGTGCCCCGACCGGAGGCCGAACTTGGCGAGCAGCGTGCGGATCTCGGCGGTGACCTGGTCGGGCACCGCGGCACCGAACGCGCCGAGCAGCGGCGCGTCGCCGAGGAACAGCCCTCTGGCCTGGTCGACCTCGCCCACGACAACGCCAGGGCCGAGCCATGCCGTACCCCCCGAGAGCGGCAACCGTCCCAGCAACGCACCCAGCAGCGTCGACTTGCCCGACCCGTTGGCACCCGTGATCGCGATGCGGTCGGCCCAGTCCACCTGGAGGTCGACCGGCCCCAGCACGAAGTCACCGCGCTGGACCACCGCCCCTCTGAGCGTCGCGACGACCGCCCCTGACCTCGGGGCAGCGGCGATCGCCATGCGCAGCTCCCACTCCTTGCGCGGCTCGTCGACGACGTCCAGCCGTTCGATCAGCCGCTCGGTCTGGCGCGCCTTCGAGGCCTGCTTCTCGGTCGCCTCGGTACGGAACTTGCGCCCGACCTTGTCGTTGTCCGGGGCCTTGCGGCGGGCGTTCTTGACGCCCTTCTCCATCCAGGCCCGCTGGGTACGGGCCCGCGCCTCGAGGTCCGACCTCGTGTCGGCGTAGTCGTCGTACGCCTCACGCACGTGCCGTCTCGCGACCTCGCGCTCCTCCAGGTAGGCCGCGTACCCACCGCCGAACAGGTTGACCTGCTGCTGGGCGAGGTCCAGCTCGACGACCCGCGTGACCGTACGGGCGAGGAACTCGCGGTCGTGGCTGACCACGACGACCCCGGTCCGCAGCCCGGACACGAACCCTTCCAGGCGTTCGAGGCCGTCGTGGTCGAGATCGTTCGTCGGCTCGTCCAGCAGGAACAGGTCGTAGCGGCTGAGCAGCAGCGCGGCGAGCCCGACGCGGGCCGCCTGGCCGCCGGAGAGCGCGGTCATGGCGAGATCCAGGTCGACCGACAGCCCCAGGTCCGCGGCGACCGCGGCCGCCCGCTCCTCGAGGTCGGCCCCGCCGAGGGCCAGCCAGCGCTCGAGCGCATCGGCGTATCGGTCGTCGGCACCGGCCTCGGACCGCGACAGGGCCTCGGCGGCAGCGTCCATCTCGACCTGCGCGGCCGCGACGCCCGTGCGTCGTCCGAGGTAGGCGTCGACGGTCTCGGCCGGCCGCCGCTCCTGCTCCTGCGGGAGGT
>DAIPJR010000010.1:8511-16558 GCA_036770165.1 Actinomycetes bacterium
CGGCGGCCGCGACGACATCGACATAAAGCGGTTCGGTCGCGGACGCCGGGTTGAGCCGGAGGTCGCCGGCCTCGGCCGCGGTCAGCCCGGCGAGGATGCGCAGCAGCGTCGACTTGCCGGCGCCGTTGGCGCCTACGAGGCCGATGACGTCGCCCGGCGCTACGACGAGGTCGAGGCCGGCGAACAGCTGACGGTCGCCGTGCCCGGCTGCCAGCCCTTTGGCGATCAACGTGGCCGGCACGCACCCACGCTACCCGGGGCCTACGCCTGACGATTCGTTTGATCTAGGACGCACGATCGTCAACATAAGTCCCGACATCGGCGAGGTCGATGACGGACTCGGCCTCGGTCCTGGCCGCCCGCCGCCGCGACCGCCAGCGTTCCCACCACCACGCCACGACGAGCACCACGGCCACGTAGAGGTAGCCGAGCAGCACATCGAAGACGTAGTGCTCGCCGCCGTAGACCAGCGACAGCGCCATCGCCAGCGTGTAGACGGTCATGAGCACGCGCCCCCACCACCGCAGCCTGGTCCACACAAACACGGTGAGCATCGCGGTGAAGGCCGCGTGCAGCGACGGCAGCGCCGCGACCGCGTTGTACTGGGCCTGGCCCTGGCTGATCAGGACGCCGGCGAAGTGCAGGCCGAGTGGGTCCCAGCCGCGCGTGGCGATCCGGGAGACGCCAGTGATCAGCCCATGGTCGTTCGCGTACCAGGGCGGTGCCGACGGGTACAGGACGTACGTGACCAGGCCGGCGTACGAGAGCATCAGGATCCGCCTCGCCCAGGGCGCCCACTCGTCGCGCGACCGGATGTACAGGACCGCCGCGTAGATCCAGACGACGAAGAAGTGCGACAGGTAGACGAGGGACACCGCGATGTCCCACCAGTGAAACGTGTCCGCCTGGTAGAAGCGGGCCTGCAGCCAGGCGGTCGGCACGTTCCCGTGGAAGAGCCACTTCTCGACGGCCAACGGCTGGGTGACGTGCACCGGCGTGCCGAGCTTGTCGGCCATCCCGCGGGTGAGGTCGTAGACGTACAGGAACCCGACGAACGGCAACCAGTCCACGAGGATCCGCAGCTGGCTGCGCCACGGCCGGCCGACGTTGGCCGCGAACAGCGCGAGCAGGATCCACAGGGTCTGGGACCAGCGGTCCAGCGGCAGCCCCTGCGTGAACAGGTAGTAGACGAACGCCGCCCCCCAGACCGCTAGCGCGCCCCCGCGCAGCGTCCTGAGCCAGGCGATCAGCCGGCGCCCCTGGCCGCTAAAGAAGGGCACGCGCATTCTTGCCGAGCACGACGACCCCGCTGTCCGAGACGGTGTACAGCTCGGCGTCCCGGCCCGCGTCGACGCCGACCCGTGCCCCGTCCGGGATGACGACCCCCTTGTCGAGGATCGCCCGGCGCACCACGGCACCGCGGCCGACGGTGCACCCTGGCAAGAGCACCGAGTCGGTGATCTCGGCGCCGTGCCCGACGCGTACGTCGAACGCGACGACGGAGTGGTCGACGAGACCGCCCGAGATGATCGTCCCGGCGCCCACGATGGACTCGTGCGCCTCGCCGCCCTCGACGAACTTCGCGGGTGGCCATGCGCCCATGTGCGACAGGATCGGCCACTGCCGGTTGTACAGGTTGAAGATCGGGTGCACGGACACGAGATCCATGTGGGCGTCGTGGTACGAGTCGAGCGTCCCGACGTCGCGCCAGTAGCCGCGGTCGCGGTCGGTCGCGCCGGGAACGTCGTTGTCGGCGAAGTCGTAGACCTTGGCCGCGCCCAGCCGCGTCATCATCGGGATGATGTCGCCACCCATGTCGTGGACCGAGCCCTCGTCGCTGGAGTCGACCTTGAGCGCCTCGATCAGCACGTCGGTCGAGAAGACGTAGTTGCCCATGGACGCGTAGCAGAGGTCGGGGTGACCTGGGACAGTCGGCGGGTCGGCCGGCTTCTCCAGGAACGCCTTGATGTCCTTGCCGTTGGCCTCCGTCTCGATGATCCCGAAGCCGGACGCCTGCGCCTTGGGTACGCGGATGCCCGCCACGGTTACCCCGGCACCGGAGTCGATGTGGTCCTGGACCATCTGGGACGGGTCCATCCGGTAGACGTGGTCGGCGCCGAAGACGACGACGTAGTCGGGCTGGTCGTCGTACACCAGGTTGAGGCTCTGGAAGATCGCGTCGGCGCTGCCGGTGTACCAGCGCGGGCCGAGGCGCTGCTGGGCCGGCACCGGGGTCACGTAGTTGCCCAGCAACGTGGACATCCGCCAGGTCGTCGTGATGTGCCGGTCGAGCGAGTGGGACTTGTACTGGGTGAGCACGCACAGCCGCAGGTAACCGGCGTTGACCAGGTTGGACAGCACGAAGTCGACGAGCCGGTACTGACCGCCGAAGGGCACAGCAGGTTTGGCTCGGTCAGCCGTCAGGGGCATCAACCGCTTCCCCGCACCACCTGCCAGAACAATCCCGAGTACCCGCCTGCGGCTCGCCATGCGCTCACCCTAGGGTGGTCGGGTGCACGTTGGAATCATGACCCGAGAGTTCCCCCCGGACGTGTACGGCGGGGCCGGTGTCCACGTGGACTTCCTGGTCCGCGAGCTGCGTCGGCTGGCCGACGTCGACGTCTCCTGCTTCGGGGCGCCGAGGGACGGCGCCACCGCCTACGAGCCCTTCCCGCAGCTTGCCGACGCCAACTTCTCGCTCCAGACGCTGGGCGTCGACCTCGCCATGGCGGCGGGGGCCGCTGGCCTCGACGTCGTCCACTCGCACACCTGGTACGCCAACCTGGGCGGGCACCTCACCGGGCTGCTGAACGGCATCCCGCACGTCGTCACCGCGCACTCGCTGGAGCCCCGGCGGCCGTGGAAGCTGGAGCAGCTCGGCGGCGGCTACCGGGTCTCGTCTTGGATCGAGCGGTCGGCCTACCTGGCCGCAGACGGGGTGATCGCGGTCAGCGACGGGATGCGCTCGGACGTGCTCGACTGCTACCCGGACCTCGACCCGGCCCGCGTGCACGTCGTGCGCAACGGCATCGACGCCGACCTGTACCAGCCGGACCGCGGGACCGACGTCCTCGAGCGGCTCGGCGTCGACCCGACCCGCCCGTACGTCCTGTTCGTCGGTCGGATCACCCGCCAGAAGGGCGTCGGCCACCTGGTCGCGGCCGCGCACGACATCGACCCCGAGGTGCAGGTCGTCCTGTGCGCCGGCGCCCCGGACACGCCCGAGATCGGCGAGGAGATGCGCGTCGCTGTCTCGGCGCTGCAGGCGGAACGGCCCGGCGTGCTCTGGATCGCCGACATGCTGCCACGCGCCGACGTCGTCCAGCTGCTGACGCACGCGGCCGTGTTCGTCTGCCCCTCGGTGTACGAGCCGCTGGGCATCGTGAACCTCGAGGCCATGGCCTGCGAGACCGCCGTCGTCGCATCGGACGTCGGAGGCATCCCCGAGGTCGTCGTGGACGGCGAGACAGGGCTGCTGGTCCACTACGACGCGCGCGAGCCGCATGCCTTCGAGACCGACCTCGCGCAGGCGGTCAACGCGCTCGTCGGCGACGAGGACCGGTGCCGCTCGATGGGCCTGGCCGGCCGAGCCCGCGCCGTCGGCGAGTTCAGCTGGGCCACGATCGCCGAGCAGACCGTAGGCATCTACACCGGCGTGCTCTGACCCCTCCGCCTGTCCACTCGACGGGGGTCAGGAGAGGACGCGCTCGAGGATGAGCGTGGCGAGCAGGTCAGGGACCTGCTCGGGTACCCAGTGGCTGATCTCCGGCAGCTCGGCGAAGCGGTAGTCGGCATGGACGTACGCGGCCGCCCCCAACGCCGCCGTACGTGAGATGGCGACATCACGGTCGCCCCACGCGTACGTCGTCGGCACGGTCACCGCTGGGACGTCGGCATAGTCCTCGGCGCGCATCGCGCGGTACCACGCGAGGGCCGCCGTCAGCGCCCCCGGCTCGAGCAGCGGCCGTACGAAGGCATCGACCTCGTCCGGGTCCAATGTCGAGCCGTCGAACATCGCCCGCAACCGCTGAGCCTCACCGGCGAGGAGTACCTCCTCGGCGCGGCCCGGAGTGTCCCGGAACAGCCGGAGGTAGGCCGATCGCTGCTGCTGGTCGGCGTCGGTGCGCAGCGCCGAGCCGAAGGCCGCCGGGTGCGGCACCGAGATCGCCGTCAGCGTGCGTACCCGTCCCGGGTGCCGTGCGGCCAGGACCCAGGCGATGATGGCGCCCCAGTCGTGCCCGACGAGGTGGGCGTGCCGCCAGCCCAGCGCGTCGAGCAGGCCGAGCGCGTCGCCGACGAGCAGGTCCAGCGTGTACGCCTCGGTGCCACCCGGCCGGGCCCCGGCGCTGTACCCCCGCTGGTCCGGCGCGACGCAGCGAAGGCCGGCCTCGGCGAGCAGCGCGACCACGTCGGACCAGCACCGGGCGCCCTCGGGGAAGCCGTGCAGGAGCAGGACCGGAGGCCCGTCAGCCGGCCCCGCCGACAGCGCGGTGAACGTCAGCGGGCCGACGGCGATCTCCATGCGGCCACCGTAGGCCCCGCGAGGTAGCGTCGCCTGGTGCCGGACCCGCGGACCGTGCTCGACCCACGGCGGATCAAGCGTGAGCTCGCGCTCGTCTTCGCCGTCTCGCTCGGCCGCTCGGGCGTCTACGCCCTCGTCTACCTGGGCGCCGCACTGACTGCGGGCACCGCGCTGTCCAACCTGTCCGCGCCGCTCAACTCCGCCCAGGCGCCCGCGTCCCGCCCCACGCTCGACCTCGTCTACCAGCTGCTCGGCATCAGCTTCGGCCTCGTACCCGTCCTGCTCGCCTGCCACTTCCTGTCCATCGGCGGCGAGCGCCCCACTCGCGTGCTCGGGATCGACCGCTCGCAGCCGGGCCGGGACCTGGCTCGCGGGGCCGTTCTGGCCGCGTTGATCGGCGGCTCGGGGCTGGCGCTCTATCTCGTCGCGTTCCACCTCGGCATCAGCCTCAACATCGTGGCCAGCGGCCTGAACGACACCTGGTGGCGGATCCCGGTGCTCGTGCTCTCGGCCGCGCAGAACGCGATCCTCGAGGAGACCCTGGTCGCGGGCTACCTCGTGCACCGGCTCGACCAGCTCGGCGTCCGGCCGTGGCGGGCGGTGGCGGTGAGCGCGGTGCTGCGCGGCTCCTACCACCTCTACCAGGGCTTCGGAGCGTTCGTCGGGAACGCGGTCATGGGCACCCTGTTCGCCCGGCTGTACCAGCGTTGGGGGCGTACCGCTCCCATGATCGTCGCGCACACGCTCATCGACTCGGTGGCCTTCGTCGGGTACGCCCTGCTGGCCCACAAGGTGTCCTGGCTGCCCTGAACCGGCCCTGAACCCGCGCGAAGCCCCCGCTCGCGACCGCCCCTTATCGGCGTATTGCCCCGCTTGTCTGGCCCGCCGATGCTGCCTGTATGAGTGGGCTCTGGACGTGGGATCCCGAGACGGGTGCCGTCACGTGGTCCGGCTCAGTCGCGCCCATGCACGGTCTGCTCGAGGCTGCGGCCACGTACGACGAGCTGCTCGGCGCGGCCGACCCGGACGACCGTACGGTCCTCGCCGCCGCGATGACCCGGATGGTCGAGACCGGCGAGGGCCAGCGCGCCGTCTACCGCTCGGTCAGGGGTGCCCTGCTGAGCACGCAGGGCCAGCTGATCAAGGTGGCCGGGCGCCCTTTCGTCGTCGGCTCCGTGCGCCCGGTGCTGCCCGCAGCTCCGGAGGAGCAGCGGTTCATCGACCTCTTCCAGAACTTCCCGGTCGGCGTCTCGCTCATCGACGACCAGGGCGCCTTCGTGGAGGTCAACGAGGCGCTCGCGACCATGCTCGGCTACCGCGTGGAGGATCTCCTCGGCACCTCGTACCACGCCCTCGTACACCCCGACGAGGTCGAGGTTTCCCGCGAGTCGCGAGTCCAGGTCGTCGGTACCGACATCCCCCTCGTACGGGCCGAACGTCGCCTCGTACGAGCTGACGGATCCGTCGTGTGGGCGCTGGTGACCACGCGGCGCTTCGAGGAGGACGGCGAGGTCTACACACTGTCGGCCATCGAGGACATCACCAAGCGCAAGCTCGCGGAGGACCAGCTGGTCGTGCTGGCGCTGCACGACAGCCTGACCGGGCTGCCGAACCGCCGGCTGCTGCTGGACCGCCTGGAACGCGCGCTCTCCCGGTCGCGGCGCGACGGCAGGGACATCGCCGTGCTGTTCGTCGACGTCGACCACCTGAAGCGGGTGAACGACGAGCTCGGGCACGAGGCCGGCGACGAGCTGCTGGTCGCTGTCGCCAAGAACCTGCTCTCGGTCGTGCGCGACAGCGACACCGTGGCTCGGCTGGGCGGGGACGAGTTCGTCGTGGTGTGCGAGCAGGTACGTACGCAGGAGGAGCTCGAGGGGCTCGCGCGGCGGATGCTGGACGCGCTGCAGGTACCCGTTCCTCTCGGGTCGGAGACGCTCGTGGTCTCGGCCAGCATCGGCATCGTCACCCCGACGTCACCGACCGACCGGCCGCAGGACCTCCTGCGCGCCGCGGACGCCGCCATGTACCGCGCGAAACGTGGCGGCCGGGGTCGGTTCGTGATCGACGCCCCGAGGGCGGACACCGTCGAGATGCAGCGCATCACGCTGGAGAACGAGATCAGGCGAGGCATCGACAGGGACGAGTTCGTCCTGCACTACCAGCCCATCGTGCGGATGGACGGCGCCGTCGATGCGGTCGAGGCACTGCTGCGCTGGCGGCACCCGCAGCGCGGCCTGCTCGGGCCGAGCGAGTTCCTGCCCGTGGTGTCCGAGTCGTCGCTCGCGGGCCCCGTGACCGACTGGGTCCTGCGCCGCGCCGCCCGCGACGCGCAGAGCTGGGGCGCCGACGGACGGCCGGTGTGCGTCAACGTCAGAGTCGAGCGGCTGCGGTCACCCGGGTTCGCCGAGTCGGTCGTGCGGATCTTCTCCGAGGCGTCGCTGCCGGCCCACTCGCTACGGCTGGAGATCCTCGAGGACGAGCTGGCCGAGACCGCGACGCTCGTACCTGTCCTCGCCGAGCTGGTCGACCAGGGCGTCGAGTTCTGCGTGGACGACTTCGGTACCGGGTACTCGTCGCTGGCCTACCTCAAGCAGCTGCCGATCAACATCGTCAAGATCGACCGCTCGCTCATCGCCACCATCTGCGACGACCCGGCCGGCGCGTCCGTCGTCAAGGCGGTGCTCGACGCCTGCCGTTCCACGAACCGCTTCACCGTCGCCGAGGGCGTGGAGACCGTGGCCCAGCTGCGGATGCTCCGGTCGTTCGGCTGCGACGCGATCCAGGGCGCGCTCACCGGGATGCCTGCGCCGCTCGAGCTGCTGCGCGGGATCGTGAGCAACGGCTGGATCGAGATCGACCAGGGGTAGCCGGCTCCTGGCTCCCCGCGGTCAGGCGTAGCCGAGGTCGTCCAGCTCGTCGTCGTCGATCCCGAAGTGGTGCGCGATCTCGTGCACGACCGTGACCCGTACCTCCTCCACCGCCTGCTCGTAGGAGCTGCAGGCACGCAGGATCGGACCGCGGAAGATGGTGATCCGATCGGGCAGCACCCCCGCGTACCAGCCGTCGCGCGAGGTCAGCGGGATGCCCTCGTACAGCCCGAGCAGCCCCTCCTGGCCGGGCGGCGGCTCCGCCTCGACGACCAGCGCGACGTTGTCCATCGCGCGGGCGAGCCCCGCCGGGATGGAGTCGAGCGCCCGGCCCACCAGCTCGTCGAACTCGTCCGGCGTCATGGGGATCACGCCTCCATCCTCGCCCCAGGGCTAGGCTGGCGCGTCCGGTATGCACCCGGAAACCCGCTTTGGAGAACGACTGGGGCGTCCCCTATGCTTCACGAGTCTCCGACGGGTACTGGCCCTCATCGTCTAGTGGCCCAGGACACCGCCCTTTCAAGGCGGCAGCACGGGTTCGAATCCCGTTGGGGGCACCAGTACGACGTCTTCGATCGTTCCACGCACGCTCACGTGTGATCGAGGCCCCGTAGCGCAGTTGGTTAGCGCGCCGCCCTGTCACGGCGGAGGTCGCGGG
>DAIPJR010000156.1:0-5443 GCA_036770165.1 Actinomycetes bacterium
CGAGAACGGCGTCCTGCACGGGCGCGGGTCGTGCGACATGAAGGCCGGCGTCGTCGCGAACCTCGCGGCCGTGCGGGCGATCCGGGCCGCCGGGATCGAGCTGCGCGGACGCGTCGCCGTGCACAGCGTGGTCAGCGAGGAGGACGGCGGCCTCGGCGCGTTCGGGACGCTGCAGCGCGGCCACACCGGCGATGCCTGCATCATCGCCGAGGCGACCTCGGGCACGGTCATCACCGCCAACGCGGGCGCCCTGACGTTCCGGCTGTCGGTGCCGGGCCGGGCGACGCACGGGAGCACGCGCTACGCGGGGTACAGCGCGATCGACGCCTACCTCCCGCTGCACGCGGCGCTCGCCGAGCTGGAGCGGGAGCGGTGCCACGACGCCGACGCGCTGATGGCCGAGTACCCGATCCCGTACCCGGTCTCGGTCGGCGTCCTACGCTCCGGCGACTGGGCCAGCTCGGTCCCTGACCTGCTCGTCGCGGAGGGCCGCCTCGGGGTCGCGCTGGGCGAGGACCCCGCCGACGCGCGGGCGGCGCTCGAGGAGCGCGTGGCGGCGGTGTGCGCCGCCGACGCGTGGCTGCGCGACCACCCGGCGACCGTCACCTGGTCCGGCGGCCAGTTCGCGAGCGGCCGGTTGCCGGTCGGCCACCCGCTGCTGTCGACCGTCCAGATCGCCGTCGCCGACACGAGCGGCGGCTCCCGTCCGCGCGAGCGAGGAGCGCCGTACGGCAGCGACCTGCGGCTGTACAACGGCGCGGGCATCCCGACGCTGCACTTCGGACCGGGCGAGGTCCAGCATGCGCACAGCCCGGAGGAACGGGTCCCCCTCGCCGAGATGGACAGCGTCTGCGCCGCCCTCGTGCTGACCATCCTTCGTACGGTCGGCAGCCGCTAGCGACACGGCGACTCCGATCGTTCTAGTCTCCCCGCATGACGGCACACCTGGTCGACCTGAGCCACGCCATCGAGCACGGGATGGTGACCTATCCCGGCCTGCCAGGACCGCAGATCACCGACCACCTGACCCGGGAGGCGTCGCACGACGTCTACGCGCCGGGCACCGAGTTCACCATCGGCCGCATCTCGATGGTGGCCAACACCGGGACGTACGTCGACAGCCCCTTCCACCGGTACGCGGACGGCGTCGACCTCGCGGGGCTGCGGCTCGACCGGCTCGCCGAGGTCGAGGGCCTGGTCGTACGCGTCGTCGGCGCCGCATCGCCGGCTGTCGACGCGCGGGCCTTCGACGGCCTGGACGTGGTCGGCAAGGCGGTCCTCGTGCACACCGGCTGGGACCGGCACTGGCGCACCGACGCGTACGGCGGTGGCGGGCACCCTTACCTCACCGCGGACGCCTGCGAGCTGCTGGTCTCCGGCTCCGCGGCGATCGTCGGCATCGACTCGGTCAACATCGACGACACCTCCGGCGGCGAGCGCGTGGCGCACACGGCCCTGCTGGGCGCCGGCATCCCGGTCGTCGAGCACCTGCGAGGCCTGGAAGAGTTGCCGCTGCACGGGTTCACCTTCAGCGCCGTACCGCCCCGGGTGGTCGGCTTCGGCACGTTCCCGGTACGGGCCTACGCGCGCGTGGGCGGCTGACGCACCCGGTCGTCGCGTACGAAGACCAGGGCGAGCAGGCAGAGGATCGCCGTACCCAGCAGCCAGCCGGCCAGCACGTCGGTGAACCAGTGCTCGTGCAGGTAGATGCGGGAGAACCCGGTGACGAACGCGTAGACCGCGACCGCCAGCAGCGCCAGCCGCCGGACCCACCGGGACATGCGGGGACCGAGCAGCAGCACCAGGCACCCGGCCACGACGACGGCCGTGGTGGTGTGTCCGGACGGGTACGAGGTGCCGCCCTCGCCGAAGGTGTCGGCGGCGAAGGGGATCCGCGACCGACCGATGACCTGCTTGCCCGTCGCCACCGAGAGGCCGACGAGGGCGACCGCCGTGAGGCCGAGCACGAGCGGTCGCCAGGCCCGGTCGACCACCGAGACGACGGCCGCGACGAGCAGCAGGAACGAGGCGGCGGTGAAGAATGCGGCCGAGCTCGTCTCAGCGGTCAGCGCCCTGATCAGCCAGTGCTGACGATGGCTGGAGAAGGTGTGCGCCACCGAGAGGTCCACCGACAGCAGCGGCCCATGACCGAAGATCGCGATCGTGACCGCCGCGAAGCCGAGCACGCCGACGGCTGCGGCGATCGCGGCGGCGAGCTGCCAGCGACTCAGCCCGGCCGGCGCAGCAGGCCGTCCGCCAGCCCGCGGAGGAGACACGCTTTGCTCCTCCATCTGCAGAGCCGGCCGGACCCGGTCGAGGTTACGCGACCGGTCGGGGGGCGCGGAGGTCAGGCGACCTGGAACGAGCGCTTGGACAGCCCGAACCAGTAGCCCTCGACCGTGGTCTCCGGCGCGACCTCCGGGTCGTCGGCAGCACCCAGCGTCACGAACATCGGGGCGAGGTGCTCGACGGTGGGGTGCGCGTAGCGCAGCCCCGGCGCGAGGTGCCGGTAGTCGATCAGCTCGTCGACCGCGCCGCGGGCCAGGGCCTCTGCGGCCCACGCGTCGAAGTCGGTGGACCAGCCGGGCGCGGCCTCGTTCGGGTCCATGAAGCGGATGAACGGCAGGCCGTGCGTGAGGAACCCGCTGCCGATGATCAGCACGCCCTCGTCGCGCAGCGGGGCCAGCCGCCGGCCGAGGTCGAACAGCTCCTGCGGGTCCAGCGTCGGCATCGACATCTGCAGCACCGGGACGTCGGCCTCCGGGTACATCACCGTGAGCGGTACGTAGGCGCCGTGGTCGAGGCCGCGACCCGGCTGGTCGGCGACCGGCTCGTGGTCGGGCATCAGCGCCCGTACACGGGCCGCCAGCTCCGGGGCTCCCGGCGCCTCGTACCGCACGCGGTAGTAGTGCTCGGGGAAGCCGCCGAAGTCGTACACGAGCGGGACCGTGGTGGTCGCACCGAGGGTCAGCGGTGCCGACTCCCAGTGCGCGCTGACGACCAGGATCGCCTTCGGACGCGGCAGGCCCTGCGCCCACGCGGCGAGTTGGCCCGGCCACACCGGGTCGTCGACGAGCGGCGGTGCGCCGTGCCCCAGGTACAGCGCCGGCATGCGGTCAGTAGCAGCGTCCATGCAGGCAGTTGTACCCCATTTTCGTACAACTTTCAACCACCCTGCTTGCCCCCACCGGGGCGGCGGAGGTGCGGGGCGGCGGCGGCGGGGCTAGCTGCTGGTGCCGGGGGCGGGGAGCACGAAGACGCGCGTCGCGGTGCGCTTGCCGCTCGCGTCCTGCGTGGTGTTGACGACGACGGTGGCCTTGGCGAGGACGTCGGCCACGGTGCCCGCCGACGTCTTCTGGATCGTCGCCGACGACGGCAGCGTGATGGTCACGTCGCCGGCCCGCGTCTGGACCGTGAGGGTGGTCCCCGAGACGGAGGTGACGGTGCCGGTCACTGCACCCGCCCCGAACAGGCCACCGGCAGCGCCACCTCCTCCTCCGAACCCCCCGGCTCCGCCGCCGGTACCCCCACCGGTACCGCCGGCCAAGCCTCCGAAGCCTCCTGCCGCGCCGCCGCTGCCGCTGCGGCACAACCGCGTGATGAACGCGCCGCCACCGACCCCGCCGCCCGCGGCACCTGTCGTACCAGTCGACCCCGTCGAGGGCGTCCCGCACGGGAGCTTGCCGGTGCTGGCCAGCTGCACGGCCTCGACCAGGGTCGACGGACCCGACGAGGTCGTGAAGTGGCCGATCGCGTAGCCGGCCCCGAGCAGGACCAGCCCGCCGACGACCCCCGCGGTCATCAGCTTGGACCGCCCGGGCTCGCGCACCTTGCGCGGCGGCGCCGACGCGAGGTCGGTCAGGTCCGGCATGGAGTACGTGGGAGCGGCCGGCCTCGGCGGTAGGGCGTTCGGGTCGATGGGCTCGGTCATGTCCTTCTCCAATGGGTTGTCATTCGTATCTGAGGGCTTCGACTGGGTCGAGGGAGGCGGCCTGGCGGGCCGGCAGGAAGCCGGCGACGACGCCGACGACGAGGGCGGAGCAGAAGGCCAGCACGATGCCGGGCACGCTGGGCGACGCAGGCACGTTGACGGCGGCGCCGACCGGTCCGGTCGCGGCCACGCCGACGACGACCCCGATCACGGCGCCCCCGAGGCTGACGATCACGGCCTCGACGAGGAACTGGCGTCCGATGTCGCGGCGGCGGGCACCGATCGCCTTGCGGGTACCGATCTCGCGGACCCGCTCCCGTACGGACACCAGCATCGTGTTGGCGATCCCGATGCCCCCGACGACGAGGGCGATCGCCGCGATGCCGATGAGGAAGTTGCGCAACGTCGCCGACTGGCTGCTCGCCACGCTCAGCAGCTGGTTCTGGCTGACCAGGCTGAAGTCGTCGGCCGCGGTCGACGCCAGCTGGTGCCGGAACCGCAGCGTGCTCTCGATCTCGCTGGAGACGTACGGGATGTTGTTCGGGTCGGACACCGAGACGCCGACCGTGCGCAACGTCGTACCACCGGTGAACCCGGCCTGCACCGCTGAGACGGGTGCGAAGACCGTGTCGTCGGGGTTGGCGAACCCGGCGCCGCCCTTGGGCTGCGTCACGCCGATGACCTGGAACGGGATCCCGTTGATCTCGATCGTCGACCCGACGATCGCGGCCGGAGTGGTGTTCAGGTTGCTCACGGTCGTCGGCCCGAGGACGGCGACACGCAGGCCCTTGGCCACGTCGTAGGCGGTGAGGAACGTCCCGGTCTGGACGTCGTACGAGCGGACGTGCGCCTCGTCCGGCGTCGTACCGGTCATGGAGGTCGTCGTGTTGTTGAAGCCCGAGACGACGACGACGGTGCTGACCGGCATCTCGGGAGCGACCGCGGCCACGCCGGGCAGCGCGCGAAGCGCCGCCGCGTCGTCCAGCGTCAATGTCGTGGCCGACCCGGCGGCACCCCTGACCCCGCCGCTGAAGGTCGCGCCGGCGTTGACCGAGAGCAGGTTGGTCCCCAGGCTGGCGATCCGGCTGGTCAGGGCGGCCGAGGTGCCCTCGCCGACGCCGATCAGCGCGACCAGCGCGGCCACGCCGATGATGACGCCGAGCGCGGTCAGGCCCGTACGCAGACCGTTCGTCCGCAGCCGACGCACGGCCAGCCGCAGCGCCTCGGCGTAGCTCATGCGAGCACCCCGACCCCGGAGCCGGCACTCTCGACCGTGTCGGCGAGGATCTGGCCGTCCTCGACGTGCAGCACCCGTTCGGCACGGGCCGCGATCCGGGGGTCGTGCGTGATGGTCACGAGGGTGAGCCCCTCGGAGTGGAGCTGGCCCAGCAGCTCGAAGATGTCGGCGCTCGAGGTGGAGTCGAGGTTGCCGGTCGGCTCGTCCGCGAGCAGGATCGCCGGCCGCGTCACCAGCGCCCGGGCGATCGCGACCCGCTGGCGCTGCCCACCGGA
>DAIPJR010000011.1:0-16467 GCA_036770165.1 Actinomycetes bacterium
GCGCAGGCGACTCTGGCGACTGCAACGACTGTGGCGGTCGCGAGCTCGCTCACCGGTCGCACCCAGCGGATCGCCTCGAGCCGGACGACGCTCTCCCGCCCACCGTCGACGACCGCCAGCCAGTCCAGGCCCACCGCGACCAGCTCGCCGGAGAAGCGCTGACCTCCGGCCAGCCCTACCGACAGTCGCGCGCTGGCCGGCCAGGCGCGCAGCCGGTCGGACAGCCTGACGTGCCCGATCTCGTAGCGGCCACGGTCGGCCACCTCACCGGCATGCTCCTCGGCGAGCGCAGCCGCTCCCTGGCCGGCAAGGTCGTCGAACAGCTCGTCCCAGCGCACGGCCGGAACGTACGTGACAAGTCTGTCGTGGGGCTGTCATGAACTCTGACACAAACACTGCGGTCGCAGTCGGCGCTGGCGCCGCGCGCACGCGGCGCTGTCGTCCCGCTGGTGTCGATCGATCTGGGGCACAGATGCCCTCGACTGACCTGGAGTCGATCTTGTTTCAATGCTCACCCAATGCCTGCTCAAGCAAACGCAAGCAAACGGAGGTATTCATGCCAGACGTCGATCGCGGCGGCTCCCCCCACGTCTCGCAAGCGCGGGCGGTGCTGGTCGCGCTGGCCCTGCTTGCTCTCCTGGCCACAGCAGCGCTCGTGGTCGCGACGCCAGGCGCGGTGAGCGCGGCCCTGGCGCACGGAGCGAGCACCGGCGACCTGCTGGCCGGTCTCGCCTTGCTCGGGGCGTGGGCGGTCACCGCGTGGGTCGTCCTGACCGCGCTCGCGGTAGCTGCCGCCGCCCTGCCGGGTGCCGTGGGACGCCTCGGCCGGGCGGTGGCCGCCGGCTGCACCCCAGCCCTCCTGCGCGGCATCGTCCGGACCGCCCTCGGCGCCTCGGTCGTCGCCGGACCGCTGCTCTCCGGGACGGCCTTCGCGGCCGCCGCCGGTCCACGGGCGCTGCCCGGGCTGCCGATGCTCGACCGCGTCATGGGACCCCTCGCACCAGCACCGTCCGAGGCGCCGAAGGCGGGGCACGCGGTCGCGTCCCCCGGGTCCGGACACGTCGTCGTCGTACGACCGGGCGACACCTTGTGGGACATCGCCGCTCGCAACCTGCCGCCGGGTCGGAGCGCCGCCCAGGTCGCGACCGCGTGGCCGCGCTGGTACGAGGCCAACCGTGCCGTGATCGGCTCCGACCCTGGCCGCATCGTGCCCGGCGAGCGGCTGGTGCCCCCGCGCTGACACGCACCGGCCTTGCGCAGCCCTCCGTGGCCACCCGATCTCCCCCAGCCAGCGTCCCCTAGCCAGTACAGGAGCCAGCACCGTGCCTCCACTGCGTACCGTCCTGCCGGTCGAGCCCCGCTCGCCGGTCCTGCGGTTGATCCCCACGCCCGACTGCGAGCCGCCGTACGACGACCTCGTCCCCGGGCTCGGGGCCGGACCCCGCCGCCGCGACCTGCGCGCGCTGCCCGACGCCGGCCAGGGCACGCTGCCGCTGACCTTCGTCCTTCCCTCCGGGGTCGCGGTCCTTCCGGGACGGCAGACGCTTCGACTGGTGGCGGACGGCCATCCCGAGGACGGGACCAAGGACGGGACCAAGAGCGACAAGGACGACAGCGACGACGACGGCCTGTTCGACCCGCAGCCCACGAGCTCCGCCGACCTCCCGGACGCGCGGTTCTGGGGCGGGCGGATCGCTCAGGCCATCCTCGAGGTGGACTGCGGGGTGCGGCCGGTCGCCCAGCTGCGCCGCTGGGCCTCCGACGACGTGTACGCCCAGCTGCGCTGGCGCAGCGCCCGCAACCGGGCCACGCTCCCCCGCGACGCGTCCCGGCAGCGGCCACCGCGCGTGTCGGTGCGCTCGGTCCGCGTCTGCGAGCCGGCCGACGGGGTCGCCGAGGTCTCGGCGGTGATCCACGACGGCCGGCGCCCCCGCGCCCTCGCGCTACGGCTGGAGGGATCCGACGGTCGCTGGCGCTGCACGGTCGTCCAGCACGGCTGAACCGGCCGGGTCAGTACGGGTCAGCGACCGCCCTTGCGCTGGGCACGCGCCTGCCGGCGGCGTTCGGCGCGGCTCGCGTTCGGGTCGATCTCCCCGGGTTCACCGGAGTCCGTACCGTCCTCGGAGCGGTGCACGACCCCGCCGGCCCCGTCGATCGAGGGCGCCGAGTACTCCATGTGGGTCGGGCGGTTGACGTCCAGCCCCTTGGCCAGCAGCACCGGGGGCACCGGCACGGCAGGGACCGCGGGCGGTGGCACCGGCCGCACCGGCGGAGCCGGTGACGGAGCGCCGATGGCGCCCGCCTCGTAGGCCATCTCGTCAGTACCCTCCGCGTCGGCCGCGTCGGCCGCAGCAGCAGCAGCTGCCTCGGCGGCCGCCTGCGCGGCCGCGTCCTCCACCTGGACGTCGAGGTGGAACAGGTAGCCGACGGACTCCTCCTTGATCGCATCCATCATGGCCGAGAACAGGTCGAAGCCCTCGCGCTGGTACTCGACGAGCGGGTCGCGCTGGGCCATGGCCCGCAGGCCGATGCCCTCCTGCAGGTAGTCCATCTCGTACAGGTGCTCGCGCCACTTGCGGTCGAGCACGGACAGGACGACACGCCGCTCGAGCTCGCGGGTGGCCTCCTCACCGAGCTCTTGCTCGCGGCGGTCGTACGCGGCCTGCGCGTCGGCCTTGAGCTCCTCGACGAGGTACTCGCTGGTGAGCCCGGCCTTCTCGCCGCCGGAGTCGGCCAGCAGCTCGTCGATCTTGACCCCGACCGGGTAGAGCGTGCCGAGGGCCGTCCAGAGCTGGTCGAGGTCCCACTCCTCGGGATAGCCCTCGGAGGTCTCGGCGAGCACGTAGCCCTCGACCGTGTCGTCGATCATGTGCCGGATCTGCTCGTGCAGGTCGGCGCCCTCGAGGACCTGGTGCCGCTCCGCGTAGATGACCGTGCGCTGGCGGTTGAGGACCTCGTCGTACTTCAGCACGTTCTTGCGGATCTCGAAGTTCTGCGCCTCGACCTGCGACTGCGCCGACCGGATCGCGTTGGTCACCATCTTGGCCTCGATGGGTACGTCGTCCGGGATGTTGAAGCGGGTGAGGAAGGCGTCGACCACGTTGCCCTTGAACAGCCGCATCAGGTCGTCCTGCAACGACAGGTAGAAACGGGACTCGCCCGGGTCGCCCTGACGGCCCGAGCGGCCCCGCAGCTGGTTGTCGATGCGCCGAGACTCGTGCCGCTCGGTGCCGAGGACGTAGAGGCCGCCCAGCCCGACGACAGCCTCGTGCTCGGCCTCGACGGCCTTCTTGGCCTTGTCGATGGCACCCGGCCACGCGGACTCGTACTCCTCCGGGCCGTCGACGGGAGATAGCCCGCGCTGGGCCAGCTCGGACGCCGCCATGAACTCCGGGTTGCCGCCGAGGAGGATGTCCGTGCCGCGGCCCGCCATGTTGGTCGCGACCGTGACAGCGCCCTGTCGCCCCGCCTGCGCCACGATCTGGGCCTCGCGCTCGTGCTGCTTCGCGTTGAGCACCTCGTGCGGGATGCCGCGCTTGCGCAGCTGCCCCGACAGGTACTCGGACTTCTCGACGCTGACCGTGCCGACCAGGACCGGCTGGCCCTTCTCGTGCCGCTCGACGAGGTCCTCGACGACGGCGTCGAACTTGGCCTCCTCGGTGCGGTAGACGAGGTCGGCCTGGTCGATGCGGCACATGTCGCGGTTGGTCGGGATCTGTACGACGCCCAGCTTGTAGATCTGGCTGAACTCCGCGGCCTCGGTGAGCGCCGTACCGGTCATGCCGCCGAGCTTTCGGTACAGCCGGAAGAAGTTCTGGAGGGTGATCGTCGCGAGGGTCTGGTTCTCCTGCTTGATCTCCACCCCCTCCTTGGCCTCGATCGCCTGGTGCATGCCCTCGTTGTAGCGGCGCCCGGCGAGGATGCGCCCGGTGTGCTCGTCGACGATGAGGACCTCGCCGTTCATGACGACGTAGTCCTTGTCCTTCTTGAACAGCTCCTTGGCCCTGATGGCGTTGTTCAGGTATCCGACGAGCGGGGTGTTCACGGACTCGTACAGGTTGTCGATGCCCAGGTAGTCCTCGACCTTCTGGACCCCGCCCTCGAGGACGCCGACGGTGCGCTTCTTCTCGTCGACCTCGTAGTCGGCCTCGGCGCGCATGCGCTGCACCAGCTTGGCGAACTCGACGTACCACTTCTGCGGCTGGTCGGCCGGACCGCTGATGATCAGCGGGGTGCGGGCCTCGTCGATGAGGATGGAGTCGACCTCGTCGACGACCGCGAACGCGTGCCCGCGCTGGACCAGGTCCTCGGCGGTCCAGGCCATGTTGTCGCGCAGGTAGTCGAAGCCGAACTCGTTGTTCGTCCCGTACGTGATGTCGGCGGCGTAGGCCTCGCGACGCTCGGCGGGTCGCATGTTGGCCAGGATCACCCCGACCTCGAGGCCGAGGAAGCGGTGCACGCGGCCCATCCACTCGGCGTCACGCTCGGCCAGGTAGTCGTTGACCGTGACCACGTGGACGCCCTCGCCGGCGAGCGCGTTGAGGTAGCACGGCAGCGTGGCGACCAGGGTCTTGCCCTCACCGGTCTTCATCTCGGCGATGTTGCCGAGGTGCAGCGCCGCGCCGCCCATCACCTGGACGTCGTAGTGCCGCTGGCCCAACGTGCGCTTGGCCGCCTCGCGGACCACGGCGAACGCCTCGGGGAGGATGTCGTCGAGGGACTGCCCGTCGGCCAGCCGCTCGCGGAAGTGGTCGGTCTCGGCCCGCAGCTCGGCGTCGGACATGCTGACCATGTCGTCCTCGACAGCGTTGACCTGGTCGGCGATGCGGTGCAGGTGCTTGAGGATCTTGCCCTCGCCTGCGCGCAAGAGCTTGTCGAAGATCGCGGGCACTTGAGTCACTCCAGGGCCGGTCGGCGCGTACACGTCTACCGCGTACGGGTGTACGGCTGGGCACCGCCGTACGCGTCCATCGTAATCGGATGGTGACCCGGGAGCGTGTTCGGAGAGGATGGCGTGGTGAACCACCCCCAGCCCGTCACGCTCAGCGACGCCGAGCTCGTCCTCCGCTGCCCCACGCGCGACCAGGTGCCGGCCATCGCGGCGGCCTGCCAGGACCGGGAGCTGCACCGCTGGCTCGAGGCGTTGCCCGACCCCTACACCGAGGAGTCGGCCGAGGCCTTCGTCCAGCACTGCGAGGACCACTGGGTCAGCGGCAAGGAGCTCGTCTTCGCCATCTCGGCGGCCGACTCCGCCGGATCCGAGCGCGGAGCGGGAGCGGGCCGGCTGCTGGGCATGATCGGGCTGCACGACCTCGCGCAGCTGACGGCGCCCGGTGGCGGCATGGCTGAGGTGGGGTTCTGGACGGTCGCCGCCGAGCGTGGGCGCGGCGTGATCCCCCGGGCCTTGCGGCTGGTGTGCCGGTACGGGTTCGAGGAGCTGGGGCTGGCAAGGATCGAGTGGCAGGCCGAGGTGGGCAACGTGTCGTCGCTCCGGGCGGCCGAGAAGGTCGGATTCGTCTTCGAGGGCACCTGCCGCCGCCGACTGCTGCACGTGGGCGCCAGGGTCGACGGCTGGCTCGGCGGTCTGCTCCCGGAGGAGCTGCGGTGACGTCGCCCCCGAGCCCGGCTCCCGAGCTCCGGGGCGACGGCCTGCTGCTGCGTCCTTGGGCTGCCGACGACTCCCCGGCGGTGCTGCGGCTCGCGGACGACCCGGTGAGCCGCCGCTGGTCGCCGTCGCTGCGCAGGGTCCACACGGCTGCCGACGCGGAGCGCTGGATCTCGTCGCGGCAGCAGCACGGCACCAACTGGGCGGTGACCGACCCCGGCACTGGTGACCTGCTCGGGCGCGTCGGGCTGCACCACTTCGACGCCGAGGACAACTGTGCCGAGATCGGCTACGGCGTGATGGCGTCGGCGCGGGGCCGGCGAGTGGCCCGTCGAGCCGTCGAGATCGCGGTCCGCTACGGCTTCGACGAGCTGGCGCTCACCCGGATCG
Organism: Actinomycetes bacterium; assembly: GCA_036770165.1. Classification (GTDB taxonomy): domain Bacteria; phylum Actinomycetota; class Actinomycetes; order Prado026; family Prado026; genus JANYIP01. The sequence continues at coordinate 5,996 of DAIPJR010000011.1, forward strand.
CACTCGAGCACGCCCTGGGCAACGCGCCGTCCTGCGCGGTCGCTCGCGCCTGCGGCTTCCCCGTCGAGGGTGTCAAACGGTCCGCGATCAGCCGCGGGGACGGCGGGTACGACGATGCCCACCTGCACGCCCGCCTGCCGTCGGACCCCCCCGTGCTCGACGGGGCACGCGCGGCGATCGCACCCGTGGAGGTCGTCGCCGGCGCCTACCAGCTCTGCGTCCCCGACCCCGACCTCGACGCCGCGGCGGTCCTCGCGGCGTGCTCGGATCCATCGATCTGGCTGTACAACCCTGGCCCGAGGACCCTCGAGGACGCGTACGCCTGGTGCCGTGGGCGGGCCGACTGGACGGATGCGACGCACGCCTCCTGGCTGGTCAAGGACACGTCCGGCCAGCTGGTCGGCGCGATGTCGATCTTCCAGATCAACGACCGGTCGGCGAGCGGGCAGGCGGGCTACTGGGTGACGGCCGACGCTCGGGGGCGTGGTGTCGCGACGGCGGTGCTCTCGGCGGCGGCCCGCTTCGGCTTCGGCGCCCTGGGACTGGTCCGCATCGAGCTGTTCCACGCCCTCGAGAACGAGGCGTCGTGCCGCACCGCCCTCGCGGCGGGCTTCGCCCAGGAGGGCGTCCACCGGCAGTCGTTCCGCTACGGCGACGGGGTGCTCCGCGACGAGCACAGCCACGCGCGGCTGGCCACAGACTGAGCCGGCCCCACCTCAGACCCGCAGGTCTCCGCGGCCGGTCCACACGACGCCGGACAGCCCGAGCCAGCCGGCCATCGACTCCAGCTCCGCCGCGAGCTCTTCCGCGGTCTCGCCCGGCGCGCCGGGCTCGGCATGGGCGGACTGCACCAGCAGCACGCCGGCCTGGCGGTCGGCCTTGAGGTCGACACGGGCCACGAGCCGGTCGCCGAGCAGGAACGGCAGCACGTAGTAGCCGTGGACCCGCTTGGCCGCCGGGACGTAGATCTCGATGCGGTAGCGGAAGTCGAACAGCCGCTCGGTCCGGTCGCGTTCCCAGACCAGCGGGTCGAACGGGGCGACGAGGGCGCGTGCGTCGACGCGGCGCGGGATGCGGGCCTCATGGTGGAGGTAGCCGGCCTGCCGCCAGCCCTCGACCGATACCGGGAGCAGCAGACCCCCTCCGACGAGCTCGGCCACGCCGGCCCTCGCGTCGGCGACGGAGAGCCGGTAGTAGTCGCGCAGGTCCCGCTCGGTCGCCACGCCGAAGGACCGGGCCGCCCGCAGCAAGAGCTGCCGCGTCGCGTCGGCGCGGTCCGGCGTCGGCGCGGCCAGGACAGCCGCCGGGAGGACCCGTTCCGGGATGTCGTACAGCCGCTCGAACCCGCGCCGCGCCGCGGTGCTGACCTCGCCGGCCCAGAACAGGTACTCCAGGGCCATCTTCACGTGGGACCAGTCCCACCACGGGCCGGCCTTGCGGGTGCGCCCGCCGTGCAGCAGCTCGATCTCGCCCGCCGAGATCGGCCCCTCGCGGGCGACGTCCGCGAGCACCTGTGCCACGAAGTCGGGCCGCTCGCGCACGACCCGCTGCATGCTGCCCCAGGCGATCTGCGAGGCCTCGGCCATGCGCCATCGCAGCAGGGGCTGCGCGTCGACGGGCAGCAGGCTGGCCTCGTGGCCCCAGTACTCGAAGAGTGCACGTGGCCCGCGGTAGGCCGCGTCGTCGAGCAACGACGTGGGGTAGGGACCGAGGCGACTGAACAGCGGCAGGTAGTGCGCCCGCGTGAGGACGTTGACGGAGTCGATCTGGAACAGGCCGGTGCGCCCGACGACGCGACGGAGCGCTCGGCGGTCGGGGACCCCGGTGGGCCGCGGGTCGGTGAAGCCCTGGGCCACGAGAGCCAGCCGCCGCGCCTGCGCTGCGGACAGCGTGGCGGTCATCGAGCAGGACCCATCCGAGGTCAGCCCCACCAGAACGATGCGGCGACGACGACGTACAGACCGACCAACGCAACACCCTCCGGCCAGGTGGACTCTCCGTCGAGGACGATCACCGTGACCACGAGCATGGCGATGAAGACCGACGCCATCAGCAACGGCGCGAACACCAAAGTGAACGCCACCCCACCGACAAGAGGGCTCAGCAGGACGAGCAGCGGGGCCAGCACGAGGGCGATCTGGACCGGGCTGTTGAGGATGATCGAGAGCGCGTAGTCGAGCCGGTCCTGCGCGGCCAGCCGCAGGCCCACGACGTTCTCGACCGCGTTTCCGGCGATCGCCACCACGACCAGCCCGGCGAAGGTCTGGCTCATGTGCAGCGACACGATGGCCGGCTGCAGCGCGGTGACGAACCAGTCGGAGACGACTGCTGCGAGGACCCCGCTGACCGTGAGCATCGTGACGGCGAAGCCGAGGGACCAGCGGGCCTGGGGGCGTTCCCGGGCCAGGCGGTCGTCGGGCGCGCTCGCCTTCAGGGAGGCTGGTACGGACGCGGCGAAGACCAGCAGCAGGACGACGGCGGCGATGCGCGACAGCCCGACCTCGTGCGAGGCCGCCGGCGTGTGCAGCGCCCCGGTGAGGCTGGGCAGCAGCATGACCCCGACGGAGAGCAGCATCAACGTGACGAGCAGGCGAGCCGGCGGCGCCGAGAACCGTTGCGTGCCATGGCGGAGCCCGCCGACGACGAACGCCAGGCCGAGTACCAGCAAGATGTTGGCGAGGATGGAGCCGATGACGGCCGACGTGGCGACCTGCAGCAACCCGGCCCGCAGCGCGAACAGGGCGATGAACAGCTCAGGCAGGTTGCCGAGCGCGCTCTGCAGGACCCCGGTCGCCCCAGGGTTCATCCGCTCGGCCAGCTGGTCGACGGCCCGGCCGACGAGCGCAGCGAGCACGGCGATGGCAGCAGCGCTCACCACGAACGCGACCACCGCGTTGACCGGGACGTAGCGGGTGATGGCGGCCGCCGCGGTCAGCGCCGCACTGAGGGCGAGCAGCAGCCGGTCGCCGCGATCCAGCGTCGGCATGGGTCAGGTGATCTCGAGCAGCTTCTCGCGGACGGCGTACACCACGGCTTCCATGCGCGAGTGCAGCTGGAGCTTCTCGAGGATGTTGCGGATGTGGTTCTTCACGGTGTTCTCGCTGATGAACAGCTGCTTGGCGATGTCCCGGTTGTTGAGGCCTCTGGCCACCAGGCGGAGCACTTCGAGCTCGCGCTCGGTGAGGCGCGGAGCGGGCACCTGCTGCCGGTCTCCGTCGCGCTTGATCAAGGTGGCGAACTCGGTCAGCAGCTTGGAGGCCATGGCTGGGCTGATCAGCGACTGGCCACCGGCGACGGCACGGATCGCAGTCGCCACCTCGTCGATGGAGATCTCCTTGAGCAGGTAGCCCGTCGCGCCGGCCTTGATGGCCTCGTAGAGGTCGCCCTCCTCGTCGCTGATCGTCAGCATGATGATCCGCGCAGACGGCACGACGTCCTTGATGGCGGTGCACGCCTCGATGCCCGATCGTCGCGGCATGCGGACGTCCATCAGGACGACATCGGGCAGGAGGTCGGCGGCCTGCTCGACCGCCTCGGCGCCGTCGCCTGCCTCGCCGACGACCTCGATGTCCGACTCCTGCGCAAGCACGATCTCCAGCCCGCGCCGGAAGAGCGCGTGGTCATCGACCACCAGCACCCGGATCGGCTCCACGGCGCCATCATGGCACGGGCCAGTCGTCAGACCGCCTCGGCGACGTCCAGGCGGATGACTCCGTAGTGGTAGGCGTGCCGCCGGTAGACCACGGACGGACGGCTGGTGTCGAGGTCGACGAACAGGAAGAAGTCGTGCCCGACGAGCTCCATCTCGTACAGCGCCTGGTCGAGCGTCATGCGCACGGCGGTGTGCGTCTTCTCCCGCACGATCATCGGGCCGTCGTCGTGGACCCCCCAAGCATCGCCGTCGGCCCCGTCGGCCCCGTCGGCTGCGTCGGCTGCGTCGACGTCGGTGACCGCGACGACCGCGGGTCCGGCAGCACCCGTCCCGGACTTCTCGTGCTTCTTCCAGTCGGTACGGCGGTCGGCGGCGCGGCGGAGGCGAGCCTCGAGCTTGCCCAGCGCCACGTCGAGGGCGGCGAACTTGTCCTCGGCCGCCGCCTCGGCGCGGATCACCGGTCCGCGGCTGCGACAGGTCAGCTCGACGACGAACGCGCGGTCGGCGAGCCGGGGGTTCAGCTCCTTGGACACCTCGACGTCGACGCGCTGCAGGCCGGGGTCGAGCCGCTCCACCTTGCCGAGCTTCTCCTGCGCATGCGTGCGGAAGCGGTCAGAGACCTCCACATGCCGGCTCTTGACGACGATGTCCACTGGTCCTCCTGCGCTGCCTGTCACGGACGGGCACCCATCCGGCCGACCTGGTCTTCGTCCCCACATCCGCCTGCCGGACTGGTCGCAGCGCTGGGCGCCACTACTGAGTCTCTCCCGTATCGGCGGACATCGGATCCACCGGCGGGGCAGGACTTACTCCTAAGCCGCACCGTGCTCGAGCGACGAGAAGTCGCCTTACGTGGGCCGTTTCGCCTGCGACTGGCATCGGCTTGCCGGTCGGGCCACCGCGGGGTAGACCCCGGGGAGTCCCGATCGACGCAACCACGGACCCGGATGGGTGCCACGCTCCCGACGCTAGCCCAGGCACCGTGGCCCGTCGAGCGAGCGGGCGTGGCCGGATCGGTCACCCCCCCCGTCCGGCCGCCCGTCGGGGCGTGGCGGCCACGACGGCCGCCGCGACCACCGAGCCGCCCGCGGACCGCACGGCTCGCGCGGCCTCGGCCAGCGTCGAGCCGGTCGTGATCACGTCGTCGAGGAGGATCACGCTCCGCCCGCACACTTCCGCACGACGACGCGCGCGGACCTCCAGGGCGCCGGCCAGATTGGCGTGTCGCAGGTCCGCCGACAACCCCGACTGGTCGACGACGCGACGCCGCTGGACCAGGACACGCGCCACGGTGAGCCCCCCGGCTGCGGTGCCGGCCACGCGAGCCATGCGCTGCAACGGGTCGTGACCGCGGGCACGGACCGTCGCCGGACGCGAAGGCACGGGCACGAGGAGCACCCGGCCGGGAGCCACTCGCTCCCTCGCCGCGGCCGCTCGCTCACTGGACGCGGCTGCCCGGACGGCTTCGGCCAGCGCCCGGCCGAGCGGAACTGCCAGCTCGAGGCGGGCCCGTTCCTTGTGGGCGACGACCAACGCGCGGACGACGGAGTCGTAGGCGGCCACCGCGAACACCGGCGGCAGCCCGGCCGGAGCCGGTGCCGGCCGGACCTCGTGGCCGGCGCCGAGGAGCGCGCCGGCACAGCGGGGGCAGAGCCAGTGACCGGCAAGGGCACAGCCCGCGCAGACCTGCGGCAGCGCGAGGTCGAGCAGCGCGTCGACGACGGCACGAAGGACCGACCAGGGCCTGCTCACCCGAGGAGTCTTCGACCACGTGCCGGCGCGGGACAGGGCCGAGCCCCGTCCTGTGGACAGCCAGCCGGGCAGCTACGGCTGTGGACCGTGCCGGCTCAGCCGGGGTAGCTCGGGTACTGACCCTTGCCCAGCTCGACCCAGCCCACGTCGAGGTAGCGGAACAGCCGGCCGTCGCTGGTCGAGGCGAGCACCTCGGCCTGGCCGGGCGCAGCCGTGATCGAGACGATCCCCGGGCTCGCCGCCGCCGACGACACGATCGGGCCCAGCGCCCGTACGGAGGCCCCGAACAGGTCCACGTACAAGGGCTGCAGCGGCCCGCCGGTCGTGACCTGCCCCAGGGCGAGCAGGAGATCGGCGGACTTCCACGCCACGTCGGCGACGGTGGTGAACACCGTGTCCACGGGTCGGAACCCGGACAGCAGCACCGGCGGTCCGTCGGGACGCTCGACCCGGCCGAGGTAGATCGACGAGGTGCCGGACTCCCCAGGTGACTGCACGATGATCGCCACCCGTGCACCGTCTCGGCTGATCCGCAGGGCCAGGATCCGGCCCGAGGGCAACCCCTGCGTGGCCACCTTCTTGGGCGCCGCACCAGGGGCGTCGACCCAGACCACGTTGCCGGTGGCCCGCGCGTCGGCGGTCCACACCATGCCGAACCGGTCCCAGGACGGTGCCGTGAGGCGAGTGCCCTCGGTGAGGACGGGGCCCGCGACCTTGACCCCGGCACCGACCTTGGTGACGTACAGGCTGTGCTGGCCCGGGTCGAGGCCGGCCACCTCGCTCTCGTCGAACGAGACGCCCGGGTGGTGCAGGGCGAACGTGCCGTCGCCGACCTGGCCCGGTACGGCGACGGCCTTGTCGTCGTGCAGGCTGAACAACCGCTCACCGTTGGCGAAGTAGGCGACCGGACCGGCCACGCCGGCTGCCGGGTCGGCGTCGGGGTCCCACTGCGGCCAGGAGGTGATGGGCTGCACAGCGGGCACGCCCCGTAGGGCGATGCCGTCGACGGTGATGCGCACCGCGGTCACGCCGGACAGCGGCCGGAGCGTCCACACGATCTGGGCCGACAGGGCCTGCGCCTCCTTGCCGATGGCGGTCGCCGCCGGCGCCGTGAGGTCGACCTCCACGACGCCGTCGACGATGGGAGCCGAGTCGACGACGAGCTTGGTCCCGGTCGGGATCGCCGTGCGGACTGCCGGGGCCAGCCACGGCGTCGGTCCCGCGATGAGGGCACGTACGAGGGCCGTGGACGTCCCGGGGCTGATCGGCAGGAGCACCTGGTCGGGCACCAGCACGGACCGGTTCGGATCAGGGAAGTAGACGTCGTAGTCGCTGTAGTCGCGGCCCATGGCACCCGCCGAGATGAGCAGCCCCTGCGGCAGGGAGACGATGCGCCACTGGCCGTCGACCTGCTTCAGCTTGAAGCTGGCCTCGACGGTGCCGCCGCTGACGTCGTACTGACCCTGCTGGCTGATGGTGCCGACCTTGGCCGCGGAGAAGACGATCTCGCTGGTGCCGACCGGCTTGTAGCTGTCGCCTCCGGTGGACGTGGAGTTGTCGTAGACGGTCGTGCCCGCCGCCGGGTTCCAGGTCTTGGCCGCGTCAGGGGTGAGGAACAGCCGCGCCACCGCATGGTCGTCGTCGAAGGACTCGTTGGCGTTGAGGAAGCCCTCGATGATCTGCAGCTGGCTGGCCCCCTCCCGCGGCGGCTGGGCGAGCGACCGCGTCGCCGGCTCGGTACGCGGGTCACCGACCGCAGCGCCGTGCTGGATGGGACCGGACGTCGGGATGCCGGCGCAGCCGGCGAGGAGCAGCGCCGCGGCGACGAGCGGCGCCACCACCAGACGGGTACGGACGCGGACCGAGCCGCGGACCGGGCCGCGGGCCCGGCTACGCATCGGGCCGCCTGGGCCGACCGCCGACGGACAGCGGTACGCGACGACCGGCGGTGGCATCGGCAGGTTCGAGCGGCAGGGGCGCGGAGATCAGCTCGCCACGAGCCCGCCTCGGCAGGGTGAGCCGGAAGTGCGCGCCGTCGCCGGGCTGGCCCCAGGCCTCCAGCCAGCCACCGTGCAGGCGGGCGTCCTCGAGGGCGATCGCGAGACCGAGCCCGGTGCCACCGGTGGTCCTCGCCCGGGCCGGGTCGGCACGCCAGAACCTGTTGAACACCAACGAGGCCTCGCCGGGACGAAGGCCGACCCCGTGGTCCCTGACGCCGACACACACCGCCTGGTCGTCGAAGGCGACGCGCACGTCGACCGGCCGCCCTTCCGCGTGCTCGATGGCGTTGACGAGCAGGTTGCGCAGGACGCGTTCCACCCGCCGCGGGTCGGCCTCGACAACGCACCGGTCCTCGGGAAGGTCGAGGCGCACCTCGGTCTCCTTGCGCTCGGCCAGCGGCTCGGCCGACTCCACGACGCGGCGCACCACCTCCCGGACGTCGACCGGCTCTACGTCGAGCACCGCGGCGCCCGCGTCGTACCGGCTGATCTCCAGCAGGTCGGTGAGCAGCGCCTCGAACCGGTCCAGCTGGGTCTGCAGCAGCTCCGCGGACCGGGACGTGGCGGGGTCGAAGTCCTCGCGGGCCTCGTGCAGGATGTCCGCGGCCATCCGTACGGTCGTCAGCGGAGTACGCAGCTCGTGGGACACGTCGGAGACGAACCGGCGCTGCACGCGGGACAGGTCCTCGAGCTGGCGGATCTGCCGCTGCAACGAGCTCGCCATCTGGTTGAACGACGTCGCGAGCCGGGCGAGGTCGTCGTCGCCGTGGACCGTCATGCGCTCCTCGAGCCGGCCGGCCGAGAACTGCTCGGCGGTGCGCGCCGCCACCCGTACCGGGGTCACGACCTGGCGCGTGACCAGCCAGGAGATCGCGGCGAGCAGCAGGACGAGCGCGAGGCCGGCGACCAGCAACAGCTTCTGCACCAGCGCGAGGGTGTCCTGCTCCTGGGTGAGCGGGAACAGGTAGTACAGCTCGTACCCGCCGATGCCGGGCACGGACAAGGGCGCGCCCACCGCGAAGCCGGGCACCGGCGGGCGGCCGTCCTGGTAGCGGATCAAGGTGTACGTGTAGGCCTGCTCCTGGCTCTGGCTGACGACGCCGCGCAGCTTGGGCGGGACGCTGTCGGCCGAGACGTAGTGCGATGCGAACTCGGGCTGGAAGACCGTCGACGTGAGGTCCGGCGTCCCGAGCAGCAGCACCTCGTAGAGGGAGTTGGGCGCCCCCGCGCGGTTGGCCAGCTGCTGGGTGATCTGGTCGAGCAGGATGCCGCTGGACGACGGGTCGATCTGGTCGTTGGCGTCGATCTGACCCTGGGCGTACGAGAGGCCGGCGCGGGCCTCGTCGATGGCCGACCGCTGCTGCGCGTCCAGCAGGCCCGCCGTCACGCGGCTGAGCAGGAGGTAGCCGAGCAGCACGACCACGGTGGCCGACAGCACGAGCGTGGTGAGGACGACGCGCAGGTGCAGCGAACGACGCCAGCCGTAGCCGACACGGCCGAGCACCCGTCCCGTGGCCCGCCGGGCCCGGAAGGCGGTCAGACCGAAGCTGCTCATGACCCCTTCAGGGTCTCACGCGAGGCTCGGAGCGCCCGCCTTGTAGCCGACGCCGCGGACGGTGACCACGATCTCCGGCTTCTCCGGGTCCTGCTCGATCTTCGAGCGCAGCCGCTGGACGTGGACGTTGACCAGACGCGTGTCTGCGGCGTGCCGGTAGCCCCAGACCTGCTCGAGGAGCACCTCGCGGGTGAAGACCTGCCACGGCTTGCGGGCGAGGGCGACGAGGAGGTCGAACTCGAGCGGGGTCAGGTTGATCGGCCGGCCGCCGCGGGTGACGGCGTGCCCGGCCACGTCGATGTCGAGGTCGCCGATCTGCAGCCGCTCCGGAGCCGGCGCGCTCTCGCGGCGCAGGCGGGTACGGACCCTCGCGACGAGCTCCTTGGGCTTGAACGGCTTGACGATGTAGTCGTCGGCGCCCGACTCGAGGCCGAGCACGATGTCGACGGTGTCGCTCTTGGCCGTCAGCATGACGATCGGTACCCCGGACTCGGCGCGCATCTGCCGGCAGACGTCGATGCCGCCCATCCCCGGGAGCATCAGGTCGAGGAGCACGAGGTCGGGCTTCGTCTCGCGGAACACCCCGATCGCGCGGACGCCATCAGCGCAGAACACCGGCTCGAAGCCCTCGCCGCGCAGGACGATGCCAAGCATCTCCGCGAGCGCCGGGTCGTCGTCGACCACCAACACGCGTGCCTTCATGGCCTCATCGTCGCATCCCTGGCGACCGTGCGTGCCACGATGGACGCGTTCGTCCGGCTGGCCCGTACCCCGGCCCGCCGGTAGTCGCTGACCGACCTCGGGGGCATCCATGTCCGACCAGCCAGGCTGGGCCTCGCCCAGCTGGGACCCCACGCAGCGCGGGGGCGCCGACCCGGTGCCCCCGCCGCCGGCCGCCGGATCCGGCCCGCCGCCTCCCGGATACCTGCCTCCCGCGGCGGCTGCGCCCGGACCACCCCCACCTCCGCCGCCTCCCGGGTACGGATCCGGGTACGGATCCGGGTACGGGTACCAGGTTCCCAAGCCGGGCATCATCCCGCTCCGCCCGCTCGGCGTCGGGGAGATCCTCGACGGAGCGGTGACGGTGATCCGGCAGAACTGGAAGCTCATGATCGGCCTGTCGCTGGCCGTCGTGTCGGTCACCGGGCTGGTCCAGTTCATCCTCAAGGTCACCGCGCTCAACAGCTCGACCGTCACCGGTGGGTTCACGGTGGGCAGCAGCGACTCGTTCTCGTCGCAGAGCTCGTTCACCAGTGCTGACGCGACCGGCCTGATCGGCCTGTCCGCGTCCTACCTGCTGCAGTGGGTCGCCACCATCTTGCTGACCGGGATGTTCACCGTCGTCGTGAGCCAGGCGGTGCTGGGGCAGCGGGCGACCCTCGCAGAGGCTTGGGCCCGCGTGCGTCCGCAGGGATGGCGGCTGATCGGGCTGTCCATCATGGTCCCGCTGGCCTGGATCCTCGGCCTGGTCGTCTGCGTCATCCCCGGCATCTACCTGTACGTCGCGTTCGCC
>DAIPJR010000157.1:0-5417 GCA_036770165.1 Actinomycetes bacterium
GGCAGGGACGACAGCCTCAGAGTCCTCGATCAGGTCGCCGAACTCGCTGTCGCCGTCCTCGCCCAAGGGGGTGTGCAGGGAGATAGGCTCGCGGCCATACTTCTGGACCTCGATGACCTTCTCTGGGGTCATGTCGAGCTCCTTGGCGAGCTCTTCTGGCGTGGGCTCGCGGCCCAGGTCCTGGAGCATCTGCCGCTGCACGCGGGCCAGCTTGTTGATGACCTCGACCATGTGGACCGGGATGCGGATCGTCCGGGCCTGGTCGGCCATGGCGCGGGTGATCGCCTGACGGATCCACCACGTCGCGTACGTCGAGAACTTGTAGCCCTTGGTGTAGTCGAACTTCTCGACGGCCCGGATCAGCCCGAGGTTGCCCTCCTGGATCAGGTCGAGGAAGAGCATGCCGCGGCCGGTGTAGCGCTTGGCCAGCGAGACCACCAGTCGCAAGTTGGCCTCGAGCAGGTGGTTCTTCGCCCGGCGGCCGTCCTCGGCGATCCAGTCGAACTCAGCCCGGATCTTGGCGCTGGAGATGCCCGCTGCCAGCTTCTCCTCCGCGAACAGGCCGGCCTCGATCCGCTTGGCGAGCTCGACCTCCTGCTCGGCGTTGAGCAGCGGGACCTTGCCGATCTGCTTGAGATAGTCCTTGACCGGGTCTGCGGTGGCACCAGCGACCTGGACCTGCTGGATGGGCTCGTCCGTGTCGTCGACGTCGGAGAGCACGAAGCCCTCGTCCTCGGCGTCGGCGTCGGCCACGACCGCCTCACCGTCGACGACGGGTACGGCGACGACGCCCGGCTCCGCCCCGACCACCTCGATCTCGGCGAGCACCGCGTCGACATCGATGTCCTCGATCTCGACATCGACCTCGACCACGTCGGCGGCACCGGGCGCACTCGGCACAGCCGGATCCGGAACGGCCTTGACCGCCTTCTTGGCGGGGACGGCCTTGACCGCCTTCACGGCCGCCTTCTTGGCCGGAACGTCCTTGGCCGGAGCCTCCTTGGCGACCTTCGCCTCGATCGGCTTGGTCGCAGCCGAGCGCGACGAAGCGGCGGCGACGCGCTTGCCCACGGTCGCCGTGCTCGCGGGGACGGTCTGCACGGACTCGGCTGGCTCAGCCACAACAACACCCTCCGCTGCGTTGCGCGCAGCACGCTCGAATCGCGGTTCACTCACGTCAGCAGCCTGGCGGGACGGCAGCACGAACAACCTCTCGTCGATGGACGCCCGACCCCGGCTCGCTACAGGACGAGCGGGGGCTGGAGTCATGATCGTGGCTCGTGCGTCGGGCGCACCTCTCTAACATTGTAAGACGTCCGGCTCTTCCCCGTGGACCGACGCGTCGGGAGCCGCAAGCGTTCCCGCCCAGGGCGTCGTACGTCCCTAGTGCGCCTGCTCCGCCTTCTTCGCCGCCTTCATCTGCTGCTTGTACGAGCGGACCTCGCCCAGCGTCGTCGCGTCGACCACGTCGGCCACCGATCGCCGGCTGCCGTCCTCACCGTACGTCCCGGCCGCCTCGCGCCAGCCCGGTGGCTGCACGCCGAGCTGCTTGCCGAGGAGCGCGACGAAGATCCGTGCCTTCTGGTCGCCGAAGCCGGGCAGCGCACGGAGCCGGGCGAACAGCTCCGCCCCGGTCGGCGCGGTGTCCCACAGCGCGGCCGCCTCGCCGTCGTACTCGTCGGTGATCACCCGGGCCAGTGCCTGGACCCGACCGGCCATCGAGCCCGGGAACCGGTGCACGGCCGGCGGGCGGGCCATGAAGTCGGCGAACGCCTCCGGCTGGTAGGCAGCGACCGCGGCGGGGTCCAGCCGTTCCGGCGTGCCGAGGCGGTCGGCCAGGGTATAGGGACCGGCGAAGGCTCGCTCCATCGGGAACTGCTGGTCGAGCAGCATGCCCACCAGCAGCGCGAACGGGTCTCGGGACAGCAGTGCGTCAGCGTCCTTCTGGAGCGCCAGTCGCAGAGCGGGAGTCCGCATCGCAGCCCTCCGTACGGCCGGGACAGGTGAACCCGCCGGACCTTACTCCCTGCACCGCCGCACCGGGAGCCGTACCCTCGTCGGTTGTGACCGCCGGCCGCCAGATCCCGGTCACGCCATGGTCTTCGGACGGATCGCGCTGGCGCACGGGCCCGCTCGCGCTCGTCGTCCTGCTGCTCGGACTCACGGTGTTCGGCTTCGCCGAGGCACTGCTGATCACGGCACGGCTGGGGAACTCGCCATGGACGGTCCTGGCCGAGGGAGTGTCGCGGCACACTCCGCTGTCGATCGGCGGGGCGACCTTCGCGATCAGCGTGCTGATCTTGCTGCTGTGGATCCCGCTGCGCGAACGCCCGGGGATCGGCACCTTGCTGAACGCGATCGTCATCGCCCTCACCCTCGGGATCGGTGTCCTCGTGCTGCCGCACCCGACCACGGTGCCGGTGCAGCTGGTCCAGTCGGTCGCGGGCACGCTGCTGCTCGCGCTGGGAGGCGCGCTGTACCTGACGACCAACCTCGGCCCGGGCCCGCGGGACGGCCTGATGACCGGCCTCGGGCTGCGCTTCGGCTGGCGGGTCGCGCCGGTACGCACCTGCCTCGAGCTGGGCGCGTTCGCCCTCGGCTGGGCCCTCGGCGGGAAGGTGGGTGTCGGGACCGCGATCTTCGCGCTCGGCGGGGGCCCGGCGCTGGCCTGGTGGCTCCGCCGCATGCCGCGGGTCGAGACCCGATGACGCCTGGGGCGGCGATCCGCGTGGCCGCGACGTTCGACATGGAGCACCCCTCGCGCGAGCACCAGCTGGCCGAAGCCCCCGGGCTGATCCTCGACACGCTGGGTGACCGCGGGATCAGGGCGACGTTCTTCGTCCAAGGGCGCTGGGCACGGGCTTACCCCGACCTGGCCCGGCGGGTGGTGGCCGAAGGTCACCTCCTCGGGAACCACTCGCACCAGCACGCCCGGATGAGCCACCTGACCGATCAGGGGCTCCGGGCGGACGTACGGGCGGCCCACGAGGCACTGCTCGACGTCACCGGGGTGGACCCCCGACCGTGGTTCCGCTGCCCCTTCGGGGACGGCCACGACGACCCGCGGGTGCAGCTGGCACTCGCCGAGCTGGGCTACTTCCACGTCCACTGGGACGTGGACTCGGTCGACTACTCCCCCGCCACCGCCCGCGAGGGGTTCGCAGAACGCATCGCCGCCCAGGTCGCCGCACGCGGGGACGGCGCAGTGGTGCTCTGGCACACCTGGCCGTCGATCACGGCGGACCTGTTGGGGGCCGCGCTGGACGCCTTGCTGACCTCCGGCGCGCAGCTGGTCGGGGTCGACGCGCTGGGCTGAGCGGCAGATCTCGATCACTCCAGGCGTCAAGGTACGGCGAGGGGCGACCGATACTCCGCGCAGAGGTGCCCATCCCCCATCGGTGGAGGTTCGATGACCGCGGAACAGTTCGACGGCGCGTTCGCCGGGCCCCTGGCTCAGCCAGCAGTCGACATCCTCCCCATGGCCACAGGCCGCAAGGGCAAGCAGGCCGAAGCCGAGGCTGAGGCTCTGGCCGCCCCCGTACAGCCGGTCCCCGTGCCGCCGGAGGTTCCGCAGGCGGAGGTCCAGGCGCCCGTCTGGGCTCCCCCGCCGGCCCAGCCGGCGCCCACGGCCTCGGCACCTGACCAGGCACCGGCTCCGGTGAACCCATGGACGGGGGCCCCCGCAGCGCCCCAGGCGCCGCCGGTTCCCTCGGCCGAGGTGCCGGCTGGCCTGCCAGCCCCGCAACCGTTCGGCGCAGTCGCCGCACACGTACCGCTCCCGCTCGACGCGCCGGTCGCCGAAGCGGCGCCGGCCGAGCCGAAGAAGTTCTTCGGGATGCAGGTCCGTCGCCCCAAGAAGAACGCCGACGTTCCCGTGGCCGAAGCCCCGGCCGCCGACCAGACCCAACCGTTCGACGCCGTCGTCGCCCCGGTGGCGGCATGGCCGACCGATGTCGGCGTGCCCGCCGTCGCCGACGCGGAGCCTGGCGCTGCAGCGGCGGGGTGGGCGGCTCCGGCCGCGTACGCCCCCATCGACCTGCTCTCGAGCGCGCCTGCTGCGGAGGCGCCGACCGCCGAGGCCGCACCGGCCCCTGAGGCGGCACCGCTCGTCGAGGCCGCACCGCCCGTCGCAGCAGCAGCTCCTGTCGAGGCAGCACCGCCAGCTGAGGCCGCGGTACCCGCTGTACCCGCCGTCGCCGTAGCGGAGCCTGCCACGCCCGCAGGTCCGTCGTCCGAGGTCGTCGCTCTGCGGGCCCTGCTCGAGGCCAGCGAGACCCAGCGGCTGGCCGCCGAGACGCGGGCGGACCAGGCCGTGGTCTACGCCCAGCAGACACAGGCTCGCCTGCAGCAGCTCGAGGCGGACGGCCAGGCCCGCATCCAGGCCGCGGAGGCCCGGGCCCGCACGGCGGCCAACGACGCCCAGGACTGGCAGATCCGGCATCGCGAGGCCGAGGCGACCATCGCCGAGCTCGCCGCGTCGGTGGCCGGTTCGGAGCAGCGGATGGCCGACCTGCGCTCCGAGCGCGACGACCTGCTCGCCTCGCTGGAGGACGTGACCGCGCCCGAGAGCCACGCCCCGACGCTCTAGCCGGAGAAGATCTTCACCAGCTCGTCGACGGAGTGCCCCGACTCGGCCATGTGTCGCAGCGGGAGCCCGGTAGCGAGCGTGTAGCGGTTCCGGCGCCCGACGCGCTCCTTGGCGAGGTAGCCCTCGCGCGCGAGGTCAGAGACGATGAGCTGGGTCGCGCGCTCGGTGATGCCCACGCGCTCGGCGATGTCGCGCAGGCGCGCCTGCGGGTCCGCGGCCACGACCAGCAGCACGTGCGCATGGTTTGTCAGGAATGTCCACTCGCCAGGCATGCCCGCGAGCGTAACCCGAGCCGGTCCGAATCAAGGCATCTGCCCGATTCGTTCCCGGGCCTCCTCGGCCCCAGCCCGCACGATCGCGGCGGCCTCCCGAGGGGGGACGCCCATCGAGAGCGCCGAGGCAATCCGGCTCGCGAGGACGTGGTCGGGGTCGACGTCGAGGACCAGCTCGACGGCGACTCGGGCGAGCACCCCGGCGCCCTCTGTGTAGGCGGCCACGCTCAGGAGCACTGCGACGCCGGGGAGCCAGCGTCGCGGGGCCAGCCGGACCAGGTGGGACCACAGCGCCACGGCGGCAGCCGAGCTCTCGGGCGAGCCGCACCAGCTCACCGCGTCGCGCACGAGGACGTCGTCGACCGCGACCAGCAGCTCGGCGGCGCCCTCGGGCGTCAGCACGGCCCGCGGATCGAGGAACTGGGCCAGCGCACGGTCGACCGATTCCAGGCCGGCGGCTTGGTCGAGCCCGCCGGATCGAAGTCGCTCCACCGCCGCCTCGATCTCGCGCCGCTGGGCCAGCGGCGCGGGCGCCAGAGCCGCTGCGACGTCAGCCC